>NZ_MWOM01000001.1:96847-133713 GCF_012931925.1 Acidovorax sp. SRB_24 | reverse complement strand
GAGGTTTGGGGGATACTCAGAGACAAGCCTGCACGTCCGATGCGAGGAACCCTGATGAAACGTCCCTTTTCTACATTGCTGTTGCCCTGGCTGGCGGTTGCCGTTCTGGTGCCGTCCGCCTGGGCGCAAGACCGCATCTACCGCTGCGGCAACGAATACACCAACAACGCCAACCAGGCCAAGGAGCGCGGCTGCAAACTGGTCGAAGGCGGCAATGTGACCGTGCTGCAAGGTGCGCGCCCGAATGCGCCCGCCGCACAGGCGCCCGGCGCAGCGGCCTCGGCGTCTCCCCCCAGCGCACCGCGCGTCGACAACAGCGACCAGCGCGCCCGCGATGCTGATGCACGGGCCATCCTGGAGTCCGAGTTGCGCAAGGCGGAGACCCGCCTGGCCGAGCTGAGGAAGGAATACAACAACGGCGAGCCCGAGCGCAATGCGCTGGATCTGCGCAATCCCCAGCGCTACATGGAGCGAACGGCCGAGATCAAGGCCCACCTGGCCCGGACCGAGAGCGACGTTGCCGGCATCCGGCGCGAACTCGGTCGCCTGGGTCCGGCCAGCAGCAGATAAGCGAACAAGCGGGTGAGAGCAGGCGCTGAACACCCCCCGTCCGGCCGCTTTCAGCCGCTGGACCTGCTGTCCTTGCTGGTGGCGGTACTGCGCTCCGACGGGGCCGTGCTGTTTGCCAACGCGGCGCTGGAGAACGTGCTCGGCCTGTCCCGGCGCACGATCGAAGGCGTGGACTTCGCCCAATTTTTCACCGACCCGGCACTGCTGCAGACGGCGCTGGAGGGCGCGCGCAGCCACGATTTTGCCGCGCTGCGGTTTGAAGGGGGCCTCAAGCGCCTGCACCACGAGGCCGTGCCCGTGCACGTAAGCGTGGCGGAGGCCGAGCTGCCCGGCGAAGTGCTGGTGGAGCTGTGGCCACTGGAGCAGCAGGCGCGCCAGGACCGCGAGGAGCGCCTGCGCGAGCAGGCGCAGGCGCACAAGGAGCTGATCCGCAACCTGGCCCACGAAATCAAGAACCCGCTGGGCGGCATCCGTGGCGCGGCGCAGCTGCTGGAGATGGAGCTGGCAAGCCCCGACCTGGCCGAATACACCCAGGTCATCATCCACGAGGCCGACCGCCTGCAAAGCCTGGTCGACCGGCTGCTGGCGCCGCACCGCCACCCGCACGAAGTGGGCGACGTCAACATCCACGAGGTGTGCGAGCGCGTGCGTTCGCTGGTCCTGGCCGAGCACCCGCAAGGCCTGCGCATAGAGCAGGACTACGACATTTCCATCCCCGAGTTTCGCGGCGACCGCGCGCAGCTCATCCAGGCGCTGCTCAATGTGGTGCAGAACGCGGCCCAGGCACTGGCGCAGCGCATGGCGCAGGGCGATGCCTGCATCACGCTGCGCACGCGCGTGGCCCGGCAGATCACGCTGGGGCGCGAGCGCCACAGGCTGGCATTGGAATTGCATGTCATCGACAACGGACCCGGCGTGCCCGAAGCCCTCCGGGAGCGCATTTTTTACCCCCTGGTCTCGGGCCGGGACGGAGGCTCGGGCCTGGGGCTGACGCTGGCGCAAACCTTTGTGCAGCGCCACCACGGAATGATCGAATGCGACAGCACGCCCGGGCGCACCGACTTTCGCATCCTGATCCCCTTGCCCTGAGACCGGCCTAGTAGCCACCCGCGAGAAACTCCGCCATGAAGCCGATCTGGATAGCCGATGACGACCCCTCAATCCGCTTCGTGCTCGAGAAGGCGCTGGCGCGTGAAAACCTGCCCACGCGCAGCTTCAGCCACTCCCGCGAAGTGCTCGACGCCCTGGCCGAGGTGGGCACCGGCGAGGCCGCCCTGCCGGGCCCGCAGGTGCTGGTGAGCGACATCCGCATGCCCGGCGGCTCGGGCTTGCAACTGCTCGAAAAGGTGCATGCGCTGCAGCCCGGCCTGCCGGTCATCATCATGACCGCGTACTCCGATCTGGACAGCGCCGTGTCGGCCTTCCAGCGCGGCGCCTTTGAATACCTGCCCAAGCCGTTTGACGTGCCCAAGGCGGTGGAGCTGATCCGCCGCGCCGTGCAGGAAAGCCAGCGCGAGGACGTGGCCCAGGACAGCCAGGAGGCTGCCCCCGAAATGCTCGGTCAGGCAAGCGCCATGCAGGACGTGTTCCGTGCCATCGGGCGCCTGAGCCAGAGCCAGGTCACGGTGCTGATCACGGGCGAATCGGGCTCGGGCAAGGAGCTGGTGGCGCGCGCGCTGCACAAGCACTCGCCGGTTGCGGGGGGACCGTTCGTGGCGATCAACACCGCCGCCATCCCGAAGGATCTGCTCGAGTCCGAGCTGTTCGGCCATGAGCGCGGCGCCTTCACCGGAGCCCAGACCCAGCGCCGCGGTCGCTTCGAGCAGGCCGAGGGCGGCACCTTGTTTCTGGACGAAATCGGCGACATGCCGTTCGACCTGCAGACGCGCCTGCTGCGCGTGCTCTCGGACGGGCACTTCTACCGCGTCGGCGGGCACAGCGCCGTCAAGGCCCATGTGCGCGTGATTGCCGCCACCCACCAGGACCTGGAGCAGCGCGTCAAGAACGGGGCGTTTCGCGAAGACCTGTACCACCGCCTCAACGTCATTCGCCTGCGCCTGCCGGCGCTGCGCGAGCGCCGCGAGGACGTGCCCATGCTCGCGCGCCATTTCCTGCTCCAAAGCGCGCGCCAGCTTGGCGTGGAGCCCAAGCGCATGACCGAAGCCGCACTGGCGCGGCTGGCGCAGTTCGGCTACCCGGGCAATGTGCGCCAGCTGGAAAACATCTGTCATTGGCTCACGGTGATGGCGCCCGCCCAAGTAGTCTCCGAACAGGACCTGCCGCCCGAGGTGCTGGCGGCCGTCCCCGCGCTGCCTGGGCAGAGCGCGGCCGTGCCGGTCGCTGCGGCGGCGCCGCCCGAGCGCCCCGCCGAGCCCCTGCAGGCCGCGCCGCAGGTGCTGACCGCCAGCGAGGAGGGCTGGGAGGAGACCCTCGCCAGCGAAGCGCAGGCGCTGCTGGACAGCGCGCCCGGCGCCGTGTGGGATGTGCTGGCGCGCCGTTTCGAGTCCTGCCTGATCCGCAGCGCGCTGGCGGCCACACAGGGTCGGCGGATGGAGGCCGCGCAGCGCCTGGGCATCGGGCGCAACACCATCACGCGCAAGATCCAGGAATTGGGCCTGGCGGTGGACGACGAGGACAAGACCGCGCCCTAGGACGGCACGGATGCGGGCGCAGGGCGAGCGCCGTTGTGCGCTTGGGGGCCGGCGACGGTGGCCCCACGCTGGCCCGAGAGCCCCAGCGCCTCGAACACGCGCGCTGCTGCCCATGCGTCGTTGGCGGCATACAGCAATTGTGATTCGGTCAGGCGCGGGTTGGCCCAGTTCGAGGTGGCGGCCTTTTTTGACTTCAGGAAGCGCTGCTGGAACAGCACCGCCACCGCGCCCTTGACGCCCATGTCCTTGCGGTAGCCGCGCTGGCGGAACACCGTGTTGAGCTCCAGCACGTCGGCCGGTTCCACGCCCAGTTTGGCGCTGATGCGCCGGCGGTCGTCGCCCAGGCCAAAGCCGGCCTTGGTCACGCCGGGCTGCGCCAGCAAGCCGGCCACCAGCGCGCGGCAGTCGGGGTCGTGCAGCTGGAACACCCAGGCGCGCTCCAGCGTGGCAAGCTGCACGATGTGCGGGCCGTCGGAGGCCTGGTCTTTCACGAAGGTTGGCTTGGATTCGGTGTCAAAGCCCCACACCGGCGCAGCCCGCAGTGCGGCGCAGGCTTTTTCGGCCTGCCCGGGCGTGGCCACCAGATCGATGCGGTCAAGGCCCAGGCGCTCGAACGGGGCGAGCAGCGCGATCTGCTCCTTGCTGGGGGTGGGGTGGGTGGTGTGCATAAAGGTCCAAGTTCTGCCCCAGGATAACGCGCGCGGCCTGGGGGCAAGCGGAGCGCCGTATCATCACGCCCCTACCGCGTCCACCCAGGGCGATTTCTCTGCACTGAAGGACACTTTCCATGCGCAAAACATTCCAGCTCCGCCCCGAAGGCAAAAACCCCGACCGCGTGCTCGATGCCACCAAGCACGAAATCCGCAAATACCTCAAGCGCGAACGCAGCCGTGCGCTGCCCGAGGGCGTTGACTACTGGGACTTTGATTGCAAATTCGGCCCCACCCAGGAGGCGGCGGTGCCGGCGCGCGTGGGCGAGCTGATCGGCCTGGTCGATGCTCTGGCCAAAGACGGGGGCACGCAGTTCTACATGGAAATTCTGGCCTGCCACGGCCACCGCAAGGCGCCGCCGCCCGCAGACGGCGCGGTCGCCGAGCCGCCCACGGCCGCGCCCTTCACGGGCGATTGAGGCGGGCGGCGCCCGCCTGCGTTCATTCGTTGGTAGCGGGGTCGCCCGGCGTGCTGGCTGCGGCGGCCGCCTGGGCCGCACGCAGCTTGTCCTTCTTGCTGGGGCGCAGTCCTTTCACGCCGCCAGCGCCGCTGGCGGGCGGCGGCGCCACCTCGGTCGGCTCGAAACCCGCCACCTGCTCCAGCGGCAGGCTCAGGCCCTGGCGCTTTTCAATCAAATGCCAGTGCGCCTCGCTGGCGGGCATGACAAAGCTCACCGCCAGGCCGTTTTCGCCCGCGCGCCCGGTGCGGCCAATGCGGTGGACGTAGTCGACCGCCGAGCGTGGCAGGTCGTAGTTCACCACCACGGGCAGCTGCGCGATGTCGATGCCGCGCGCGGCCAGGTCGGTGGTCACCACCACCTGCCAGCGGTCGGCCTTGAATTCGTCGAGCACCTGCGCGCGCGCGCCCTGGCCCAGGTCGCCGTGGAACGGCGTGGCAAAGACCTTCGCGCGGTAGAGCTTCTCGGCCACATGCTCGGCGGTGTATTTGGTGGCCACGAACACCAGCACACGCTCCCAGCCCTCCTGCTGGATCAGCTGCAACAGCAGCTGCGTGCGCCGGTTGCTGTCCACGGCAATGGCGCGCTGCAAGATGGTGGCTGCGCCGCCTTCGCCCGCGTCGGTGGGCGCCGCCTCGATGCGCACCGGCTCGCGCAGCAGGCCTGCGGCCAGCGCCTGCACGCTGTCGGGAAAGGTGGCCGAGAAGAACAGGTTCTGCCGCCGCGCGGGCAGCAGCGCCAGCACGCGGTTCAATTCGTCGGCAAAGCCCAGGTCGAGCAGGTGGTCGGCCTCGTCGAGCACCAGAAGCTGCACGCTGGCGAGCTTGAGCGCGTTGTGCTCGACCAGATCGAGCAGGCGCCCCGGCGTGGCCACCACCATGTCGGCACCGCCGCGCAGCGCCATCATCTGCGGGTTGATCGACACGCCCCCGAACACCACGGCCACCTTGGGCGGCTGCGCCAGGTGCTGGCCCAGGCTGCGCAGCACCTCGCCGACCTGTGCGGCCAGCTCACGCGTGGGCACGACGACGAGGGTGTGGATGCGGCGCGCGCCGCCGGGGCGCTGCTGGGCCAGCATCACATCCTGGTGCTGTTGCAGCGCGGGCAGGGCAAAAGCGGCGGTCTTGCCCGAGCCGGTCTGGGCCGAGGCCCAGACATCGGCGCCGCGCAGGATGGCCGGAATGGCCTGCGCCTGGATGGGCGTGGGCGCGGCAAAGCCCAGGTCGCTGGCAGCGCGGGCGAGGGCCGGGGAAAGGCCGAGGGAAGCAAAAGGCATGGAATGTGGCGCAAAAAGGGTTCAGACCGGAGGCGCGGGGCCTGCGGTCGCTAAGCCGGGATTGTGCGCCACGGCGCAGTGCTGCCCGATAATCGCTCCCCATTGCGCTCGCCCCCAGCCCTCCTGCACCTACGCCATGAACTTTGCCTTCGACTCGACCAACATCACCCACGGCATTCAGCTGGCCGTGGCGCCCGTGTTCTTGCTCACTGCCGTGGCCGGCATGATCGGCGCAGTGGCCGGGCGCCTGGCGCGCATCATCGACCGCGCGCGCACGGTCGAAGAGCGTGCCCGCGTCTCGAAAGACGAGGACTTCGTGCAGCGCGCCTACACCGAGCTGGGGCAGCTGCGCCTGCGCGGGCGCATTGCCAACGGCAGCATCGGCCTGCTGACGTTGTGCGCGGTGCTCATCGGGCTGACCATCATCCTGCTGTTCCTGGGCGAAACCATGGGCCTGGAGGCCGTGCGCCTGGCGGTGACGGGCTTTCTGGCCGGCGTGGTGTCGTTCGTGCTGGCGCTGCTGTGCTTCATGGTCGAGACCGTACTGGCGACTCGCCTCTTGAATTTCCACATGCTGAAGAAGTGAAAGGCGGCCATGCGTTTGAGTGACCTCGGCGGGCTCGTCTATTCCACCGAAGCGGGGCGCATGTGCCCGGCCTGCCGCCAGCCCGTGGCGCAGTGCCTGTGCAAGGCGGCCAAGCCGGTGCCTGCGGGCGACGGCACCGTGCGCGTCTCGCGCGAAACCAAGGGGCGCGGCGGCAAGGCGGTCACGCTGGTCAAGGGGGTGCCGCTCGATGAAGCCGGGCTGGTGCAGCTGGGCAAGCAGCTCAAGGCCGCGTGCGGCAGCGGCGGCACCGTCAAGGACGGGGTGATCGAAGTGCAGGGCGACCATGTGGAGCGCGTCCTGGAGGCCCTGAAGAAGCTTGGCCACCGGGTCAAGCGCGCGGGCGGCTGATGGATCCGGACCAGCTGCAGCGCCTGGTGACGGTGACCATGCCCTATGGCAAATACCAGGGCCGGGTCATTGCCGATCTGCCCGGCAACTACCTGAACTGGTTTGCGCGGACCGGCTTCCCGCGCGGCGACATCGGGCGCCTGCTGGCGCTGATGCACGAGATCGACCACAACGGCCTGTCGGAACTGCTCGAACCCCTGCGCGCCGCCGCCGGGTTGGCGCCGCGCGCGCAGGAGTAAGGGTCGGGCCCGGCGCGCCCGAATTTTTCCTTTATTTGGCCGCTGCGCGCGCCGCCTCGACCTTGGCCTTGGCTTCATCGGCCTTGCGCTGCAGCTCCTTGGCTTCCTTCTCGGCCGCTTCGGCTTCCTTGGCTTTGGCGTCCTTGTCGCTGGCTGTGCCACCGGCCAGGGCGTTGCCGGCCATGGAGCCGGCGACGGCGCCCACGGCGGCTGCGCCCATGGTGCCCATCAGGCCGGGGCCACGGGCTGGTGCGGCTGCAGCGGCAGGCGCCGCGGTGGAGGCAGCGGCTGCCGGCGCTGCTGCAGGGGCGGCCACGGGAGCAGGTGCTTTGGCCGCAGGGGCCACCGGCGCGGCCGGCGCCTTGCCGATGCGGGCCGGCGCCACGGAGCGGCCGCCGCTGCCCATGCGCTTGGCATGGACCAGCGAGGGGGCCGCCAGTGCGGCGATGGTCAGGGTGATCACGGTGGCGGAGGTGCGAAACGAGGGGTTCAAGGCAGATTCTTTGTCAAAGGTGGGGAATGACCACGCAGCCATAGGCTGTGCGGTGGCCAGACCGGGACCGGTCTGGCGCTGCGGCCTACATGGGGGCCCGTGGCGCGCTTGCAAGCGGGGGTGTACGACCAACCGCGCCGGGTGCAGGCTCGGTTGCACGCCATTGTATTGGGGGTTTTTGTACGCAAACTCAATACCAGCAAGCGCTTGCAGCTATGGAATTGAAAGCATCCATGTGCCGGTGCGCCAGCCTTTACGTCCGTGGCGGTGCATGGTGCCGCCGCATCAGAATATGGGTAAAAAGTGCTCAAAACGCTTGCCCATATTGCCCAAGCAGCTCTCTTTTTTGATACTTCGTCGCATCGCTTCAACCGGGTTCGCCGGGCGGCAGCCATGCGCGCGCGGCCGCCACCACGCACTGGGTCAGGCGCTCCAGGCCGGCCTGTACGCTGCGCGCGTGCACCCAGTACAAGGGCATGTCCATGCCGGTGCCGGGCAGCAGCTCGACCAGTGTGCCGGCATCCAGTTGGCGCTGGATCAGCGCCGTGGGGTGCATGCCCCAGCCCATGCCGGCTTCGCAGCCGCGCACAAAGCCATCATTCGAGGGCAGAAAGTGCTTGGGCGGGTGGCGGCGCGCGGCCAGGCCTTGCTGCTGCAGCCACTGCTCCTGCAGGCGGTCCTTGCGGTCGAAGGTCATCATGGGGGCGTGGGCCATGGCTTCGGGGGTGACGCCCGCACCGAGGTGCTGCGCCACAAAGGCCGGGCTGGCCGCTGCCACATAGCGCACCGAGCCCAGCGGCCAGGTGTTGCAGCCGGCAATGCTGGCGCCGCTGGCCGTCACGGCGGCCAGCACGTCGCCCTCCTTGATGCGCTGGGCGGTGTGCTCCTGGTCGTCGATGCGGATGTCGAGCAGCTCGTTGCCTCCGGCCGTGAAGGCCGCCATGGCGTCCATGAACCAGGTCGAGAGCGAGTCGGCATTGACCGCCAGTTTGAGCGTGGGCGCGGTGGCATGGCCGCCCTGCAGCAGGGCGGGATTGGCGCGGCGCAGCTCGTTCTCGAGCAGCGCCACCTGTTCGACATGCAGGCACAGGCGCTGCCCGGCCTCGGTGCCGGTGCAGGGTGTGCCGCGCAGCACCAGCACCTGGCCCGCACGCTCTTCGAGCTGCTTGATGCGTTGCGACACCGCCGAGGGCGTGAGGTGCAGCTTGCGCGCCGCGCGCTCGAAACTGCCCTCGCGCAGCACGGCGGCCAAGGCTTCGAGTCCGGCATAGTCAAACATAAGAGTTTCTAAGTTTGGTTCAGATAAATTAATTTTACTTAATTTGATGCGCGCACAAAATCGCTGGCATGTGGACTGCCAATGCTTCTTCTTCGTGGCTCGCGGGCTTTACCGTCTGCCTCTCGCTCATCGTCTCGATCGGGGCGCAAAACCTCTATGTGCTGCGCCAGGCGGTGAGCGGTCGGCATGTGCGCGCCTGCGTGGCCTGGTGCGTGGCGAGCGACGCGCTGCTCATCGCCATCGGCGTGGCCGGCATGGCGCAGCTGCTGGGCGGCTCGCCGGCGCTGGCGCATTGGCTGAGCCTGGGCGGCGCGCTGTTCCTGCTGTCCTACGGCCTGTTTGCGTGGTGGCGCGTATGGGCCGCGCCCGACGCTCAGGTTGACGCCAGCGCGGGCGGCATGGCCGAGCCCAGCCTGCTCGGGGTGCTGGGCACGCTGGCGGTGCTCACGCTGGCCAACCCGCATGTCTACCTCGACACCGTGGTGCTGGTCGGCTCGATCGGCGCGCGCCAGGACGGCTCCCTCAAATGGGTGTTCGTGGCCGGTGCGGCGTCGGCCAGCCTGGTGTGGTTCGCGGCGCTGGCCCTGGCCGGGCGGCGGCTGCAGGGCGTGTTTGCCAACCCCCTGGCCTGGCGCGCGCTCGATGCGCTCACCGGCGCCATGATGCTGGCGCTGGCCGGGTGGATGTGGCCCGGGGTGGCGCTGCCGGGCTGAGCAGCGGCCCGCGTGCGGGGTCAGCCGGCCAGCTGCGCCTGCAGTTCGAGCAGCTGCTGGCGCAGGGCCTCGTTTTCGGCCGTCAGTTCGGCCACGCGCTGCTGCAGGGCCTGCAGTGCATCGGGCGCGGCGGCATGTTCCTGGGGCGCTTGCGTGTCCTCGGCCGGCTTGGGTTTGCGCTTGGCTTCGCGCACGCGCTTGGCGGCCTGCTTGAGCTCGTCCTTGCCGGCGTGGGCGGCGGCCACCTGCTCTTCGGCCGGCAGGCTGGCCACGGCGGCGGCCGCATTGATGGAAATGGTGCCCGACCGGACGGCGGCCACCACCTCGGGCGCGGCCTGCTTCTGGATTTTCTCGATCATCACCACCTGGCTGCTGCTCAGGCGCGCGGCCCGGGCGATGGCTTCGCGGCTGGTCGGCGGGGCGGTGGCTGCGGCACTATCGCCGCTGGGCGCCGTCTCGGCGGCCGCCTCGGGGCTGCTGGCGGCCAGCGCCCGGGCGCGGCGCTCGGCCACGATGTCTTTCTGCCGCAGCGCCAGCACGCCGCGCTGGAAGTCCGAGACGCTGCGGCGCCCCAGGTGCTGCTCGATCATCCACAGGTGCACGTCTTCCATCGACTGGAACCGCGTGTTCTGCACCGTCTGGAACGGCAGGCCGTGCTTCTGGCAGATGCCGTAGCGGTTGTGGCCATCCACCAGCACCTCGCCCCACAGCACCAGCGCGTCGCGGCAGCCCTCGGCCAGGATGCTGCGCTCGAGCGCTTCGTATTCCTCGGCGGTGAGGGGGTCGATATAGGCTTTGAGTTCTTCGTTGACGACGATGTTCATGGGGGCGGAATGCGGGGCAGGGCGGGCGAAGTGGGGAAGGGGCGGCATTGTAGGCGCCCGACCGCTTGTTGAGGACACCCCGGCGGTGATGCCTATTCGTGATCGATGAACCGCTGAAGATGATTGAGCTGCTATCGACCCGTTCCGGTGCCATGGCACGCTCTCATCAAGGCCCGGTTTGCAGCGGTTGCTGTCGGCCGAGTTAGTCGATTGGTTTCACGGTATCTGCCGCAAAGCGGTCAGTGGCATGCGCAGCGTTTGGTCAATCCATGTCTCGTCTGAGTGCACTGCCGCTGTTCGGAAAGAGCGCTGACGATTCCAGGAGCCATACTGCCTCTCTCAATGCACCTCTCGCTTCTAGCCGCAGCAACGTTTCGATGCGCTTGCGTCAATGGCCTGTTTGGCCTCCAGCGCGGAGTCACTCAAGCTCAGGTCCTTCAGAATAGTGCATTTCGGCGCGGGGCCTCCGACGCATTGCTCAGTGCACGCAGTAACGAATTTGCTAAGGCTGCGCTCAAGAGCCAGCAATTCCGCCAGCTTGGCGCGCACAGTATCGAGGTGAACTTGGGCAATTTCGCGCGCCTCTACGCAATCCTTGTCGTTGCTAGCTGCCAGCGAGACCAACGCTTTCGTGTCGTCGACCGAGAACCCGAAGTCACGACAGTGCCGAATCAGTGTGAGCTGTTCCTGCGCTTCAGCGCCATATACCCGATGGCCGCTCGGACGGCGTGTAGCTTCGGGAATGAGGCCCACCTCCTCGTAATAGCGAATCGCAGAAACATTCAGCCCGGTGCGCTGAGCAAGCGCCCCAATGGTCAACAGCGCGGAGGGGTTATTCATACGAAGTCCTTGCATCTCAAGTTACTTGAGGTTTTAGAGTCAGTCTATCTGAACTGATCTTTAAAAGGAATCGCGATGAAAAAACCCCTCCTCACAACCATCGCGTTGGCCGGTACATGTGCCGCGTGTTGTGCTGTGCCTCTACTTATTCCCATCATGTCAGGTCTGTCAGTGGCGGGTTTGATCGGGCTGGACTGGGAGCGGCTAGCAGCCAATCAAGGTTACATGGCATCCGTGCTCGGCGTTGTTGCCACATTGGCAGTAGCGCTTGGACTTTGGGTCGCTCGACGTCGTCGAATTGGCAAGGCCTGCGCATCTGAAGCGTCGGTCTTTGGCAACAAACAGCAGACCGCGAGCTCATGTGGATGCAGTGGCCCTCCCAAATCATCGTCGGCGAAGGCGCTGTGATGTCCGCAACAACCTGCGCAGCTCCCATCGCATGCAGTCTGGACGGGAAGAATTTTGCTGACAACTTCTGGCCTGAAGCTGCCAATCAGTGATCAGCCGATCCCAACAGGCGGGTTGTTTGATTCAACACTGTTGGTGTATTCACTTGCGCCACGTTAGCGGTTCGGCCATGGAAAAAAGCGCTGCTTGGCAGCGCTTTTTTATTTGTGGGGCAGCGTGGGCTTAGAACGCCGGCACGACCGCGCCCTTGTACTTTTCCTGGATGAACTTCTTCGTCTCGGGCGTGTGCAGGGCGTTCATCAGTTTCTGGATCACCGGGTCGTTGGCGCGGTCGGCGCGGGCTGCAACGATGTTGGTGTAGGGCGAGTCGGCGCCTTCGATGAACAGCGCGTCCTTGGTGGGGTTGAGCTTCGCCTCGATCGCGTAGTTGGTGTTGATCAGGGCCAGGTCCACGTCGCCGAGCGCGCGCGGCAGCAGGGCGGCTTCGAGCTCGCGGAACTTGAGCTTCTTGGGGTTCTTGGCGATGTCGAGCGGCGTGGCCGTGATGTTCTTCGGGTCCTTGAGCTCGATCAGGCCCTGCTTTTGCAGCAGCAGCAGCGCGCGGCCGGCGTTCGACGGGTCGTTGGGGATGGCGATCAGGGCGCCGTCCTTGAGGTCCTTCACGTTCTTGATCTTCTTGGAGTAGGCGCCGAAGGGCTCCACGTGCACCTTGCCATTGGGTACGGCCACCAGGCTGCTCTTGCGGTCCTTGTTGTAGCTGTCGAGGTAGGGCTGGTGCTGGAAGAAGTTGGCATCAAGCTGCTTGTCTTCCACGGCGGCGTTGGGCTGGATGTAGTCGCTGAACTCGCGCACCTGCAGGTCCACGCCCTGGGTCTTGAGCTGGGGCTTGACGAAGTTCAGGATCTCGGCGTGCGGCACGGCGGTGGCGGCGACCTTCAGGACGTCTTGGGCCTGCGCGCTCAGGGCGGCGGCGGCAATGGCGAGGGCGGTCAGGGTTTTCTTGAACATTCCAGGGGTCTTTCTGTACGGTGAAGCGCGAGTTTAGGCCGGCGGGGCGGGGCGGCTAAATGGTTTTCCGCTATGTCGATATGCGCCATGTGGAAAAGCCGATGGTTTTTCGCGCCAAGTGAATCCGAAAAAACCCTGGGATGGGTGCTTTTCGGGCGCCCCTGGCCGGTGGCGGGCCTGTGCCATGATTCCCGTCCCCCATCCTGCACACCACCACGCCATGCAATACCGCCGCCTCGGTCGAAGCAATCTGAAAGTCTCTGCCCTGTGCCTGGGCACCATGATGTTCGGCGACCAGACCGATGCGCCCGAGGCCGCCGCCATCGTGGCGAGCGCCAAGGACATGGGCGTGAACTACATCGACACGGCCGACGTGTACACCAAGGGCGCGTCGGAGCGCATGCTCGGCAGCCTGCTGCAGGGCCAGCGCCACGACTGGGTCCTGGCCACCAAGCTCGGCAATGCCATGTCCGAGCGCGTGAACGAGGGCCACTATTCGCGCGCCTGGATGCTGCGCGAGGCCGAGGCCAGCCTGCAGCGCCTGCAGACTGAGCACATCGACATCCTCTATTTGCACCGCGACTACCTGGGCATGGACCTCGAAGAGCCGCTGCGCGCGCTGGACGGCCTGCTGCGCGCGGGCAAGATCCGCTACTGGGGCGTGTCGAACTTCCGCGCCTGGCGCATCGCCGAAATGGTGCACCTCGCGCGCCAGATCGGCATGCCCGGCCCGGTGGTGTGCCAGCCCTACTACAACCTGCTCAACCGCATGCCCGAGGTTGAAATTTTGCCCGCCTGCGCGCACCACGGCCTGGGCGTGACGCCCTACAGCCCGGTGGCGCGCGGCGTGCTCACGGGCAAGTACCTGCCGGGCCATCCGCCGGCCGAGGGCACGCGCGCCGGCCGGGGCGACCGGCGCATCACCCAGACCGAGTTCCGCGAAGAGTCGCTGCAGATCGCGCAGCAGCTCAAGGCCCATGCCGAGGCGCGCGGCGTGGGCCTGGCACAGTTCGCCACGGCCTGGGTGCTGGCGCACCGCAGCGTCAGCTCCGTCATCGCCGGTCCGCGCACGCTGCAGCAGTGGCTGGACTATGCGCCCGCGCTCGACTATGTGGTGACGGCCGAGGACGAGGCCCTGGTCGACGCGCTGGTGCACCCGGGCCACCCGTCCACGCCCGGCTACACCGATCCGGCCTACCCGACAGAGGCGCGCATTTAACGCGGGTCGGCCGCGTCGGCCGCAAACACCGGGCGCGTACCGAAGTAGCCCTGGAACAGGTTGCGCGCAATGCCGTGCGCGGTGGCCTGCAGCTCGCGCGCTACCTCTGGCTCGAACAGGCGCTCGGTGTGCTCGCCCCACAGGCGCACCCAGGCGGCAAAGTGCGCGGGCGTCACGCCCTCCAACGCCATGTGCTTGGCGAACACGTTGCCGCTGAAGCGCTTGCTGCCCAGCGCCACCGTGCTCCAGAAGTCGACCATGCGCGCCAGGTGCGGCTCCCAGCGATCGCGCAGCGCTTCTTCAAACACGGGACCGAGCAGCGCGTCGGCGCGCACGTCGGCATAGAAGCCGTGCACCAGCGCGGTCAGGCTCTCGGCGCTGGGGGCGCGCCGGGCGGTGTCGCTCAGCTGCATCCGCACCCCGAAGAGCCACAGCCGCCTGCCGCCGTGGCCTGCGCGGCCTCGAACTGCGGAAACAGCACGTTGTTTTCCAGGTGGATGTGGTCGATCAGGTCGTTGCCCAGCTGGGCAATGCCGGCGTAGAGCGCGCGCCAGGTGTTGCAGGCCCCGGCCGGGGGCGTGGCGTCGTCGGTGAGCGCGTTGAGCTGGTCGAGCGCGGCGCCGTGGTCCACATGCTCGGCGCGCATCATGCCGATGGGCTGGCCGACGAACGGGTTGCCGCCCGACTTGAGCATGGGAAACAGGATGGCTTCTTCCTTGTGCATGTGCGAGAGCAATTCTTCCTGGATGGTTTCGAGCAGGGCGCCCAGGCCGGCCGGCACCTGGGGGTTGCCGCGGTGCACGGCCTCCACGCGGTGCGCCATGCGGATCAGCTCGGGCAACTGGGCGCGGTGCACCTCATGGTAGCGCGCGATGATGTGGTCGATCAGCGCGCCGGGCTCCGTCACGGCGGGCAGCTCGCTCGGGCGCTGCAGCGCGGCGAGTTCGGCCAGCACGGCGCCGGCGTCCAGTCCTTTGCCGTCCGCGGCCTGCGCCAGGCTGACCTGGCCGCCGCAGCAAAAATCGAGCTTGAGGCGGCGGAACACGGCGGTGGCGCCGGGAAGCTGCACGGCAATCTGCCCGATTGCCTGGTCGGCGCTGAGGGCAGGGACGGGGGAGGAGAGCACGCGGGCGTTCATGGCAGAATCCTTTTAAAGGTGCATTTGATGTGAATATTTTATTCGATAAAATTCATGCCGGACTCCTCTTTTATTGACCTCTGACAACACCATGCGACTGACCCAATGGACGGACTACACCCTGCGTGTGTTGATGTACTGCGCCGCCACCGAGGGGCGTGACCATCCGGTCACCATCAGTGAAGTGGCAGAGAGCTACAGCATTTCGCGCAGCCACCTGACCAAGATCGTGCAGGAACTGGCCGCCCAGGGCCTGCTGGAGACGACGCGCGGGCGCGGCGGCGGCATGCGGCTCATGAAGCCCGCGCACGAGATCAATGTGGGCGCCGTGGTGCGCGCCACCGAGACCGACTTCCACCTGGTCGAATGCTTCGACCCCCTGAGCAACCAGTGCCGCCTGAGCAGCCACTGCCGCCTGCAAGGCATCCTGGGCGAGGCGATGCAGAGCTTTTTCACGGTGCTCGACCGGGTCACGCTGGCCGACCTGCTGGCGCAGCCGTCGGCCACCGCCACGGTGGCGCTGCCGCGCAGCCTGCGGCAGGTGCCAGGACTGCCCGATCTGGTGTGAGCGCGCTCTGAGCAGAGCTGCAATATTCAAGCCAAAACAGCCTCTAGCCCAATGCCAGAAAGCGCTGGCAGCTATCAAAAAAATCTCTAAGCCGGCGCTGCCGACCGCCAGCGCGGCACCGTCTGGGCCCACCACATCCGCAGCCGCATCGACCAGCCGGGCGTGTAGCCCACGGTGGCAGAGCGCACCTGGCCCGCGGCGTCGATGACTACGAAAGCCGGCACCGCCGGCACGCCCCAGGCGCGCGCGATCTGGGCCTGCGGATCGACGGCGGTGGGCCAGGCCATGCCGCGCTGGCGCTGCACCTGGGCCACGCGCGCCGCATCGCCCGACTGCATGGCCACGCCCAGCACGGGCCAGTCCTGCGCCAGCTGCGCGACGGTGGGCTCCTCGATGCGGCACACGGGGCACCACTCGGCCCAGAAGTGCAGCGCGACGGCCTGGCCGGGGTGGCGCGCGCGCCACTGGGCCAGCGTGGTCTCGCCCGTCGGCGACAGGGCCACGGCAAAGTCGGGCGCCGGCCCCTGGGGCAGGTCGCGCGTGCGCCAGGCATCCACGGCCGCCAGCACCACGAGCGCCAAGGCCAGCGTGCCCAGGTGCTGCTTCCAGCGCGTGCGCAGCGCCTGGCCGGCGCGCTGCAGCGCGCGCCCTGTGGCCTGTGCGGCCCGTTTCACGCGCGCTTGCAAAGCCATGGGGCGGCTCAGCGCAGCACTTCGAGCAGCCGGTCCAGGCCGCCCTCGTTGATGGCCACCTGCGCCTGCGTGCGCACCTTGGGCTTGGCGTGGTAGGCCACCGACAGGCCGGACGCGCCCATCATGGGCAGGTCGTTGGCGCCGTCGCCCACGGCAATGGTCTGGTGCGCGCCAATGCCCATCAGCGAGGCCACTTCCAGCAGCGTGCGGCGCTTCTCGGCGCCGTCGCAGATGTCGCCCCAGCATTGGTCGATCATGCGACCGGTGAGCGCGCCGTGCTCGATTTCGAGCTGGTTGGAGCGCGCGAAGTCGATGCCCAGGCCGGCCTTGACGCGGTCGGCAAAGAACGTGAATCCGCCCGACACCAGCAGCGTCTTGAGGCCGGCCGCGCGGGCCGCGCCGATGAGCGCCTGGGCGCCGGGGTTGAAGCGCAGCCGCTCGTGGAACACGGCTTCGAGGTGCTCCACCGGCACGCCCTTGAGCAGCGCCACGCGCTGGCGCAGGCTTTCCTTGAAGTCGGTGATCACGCCCTGCATGGCGGCCTCGGTGATGGCCGCCACCTCGGCCTTGCGGCCGGCGGCGTCGGCGATCTCGTCCACGCACTCGATGTTGATGAGCGTCGAGTCCATGTCGAAGGCAATCAGCTTGAAGTCGCTGAGCTGGGGAGCGGGCGTGGCGAGGCCTTGGACAACGAGGCCGGGGGCGTATTCAGTGGCTTGCATGGGATGTGTGACTCTGTTTTTGATAGCTGTTGGCGCTTTGTGGACAAGCGCTGGAGGCCGATTGGACTATAAAAATGGTGCCGGGTGCGGCGCCCGGCGATTTCAGGGCGGTCCGTGCAGGTACAGCTTGTCCGACCAGGTGGCCAGCCATTCGGGCCTGAAGGCGACGAACACGGCGCACAGCATGCCGGTGACGATGCCGTCGCCCCAGGCCATGAGCCAGCGTGCGACCAGCGACAGCTCCGAGCCCACGCCGGGCAGCGGCTGGCTCGACCACTGCGCCAGCACGCCCGCGGCGAACACGCAGGCCGCAGTGCCGATGAAGGCGCGCCCGAGCACGTAGACGAACAGGTGCTCGCCCGTCAGGCGCCGCACCAGCGCGCCCAGCAGCAGCGCCAGCGTGCCGGGCACCACCCCCTGCCACACGGCGGTGAGGAGCGCCTGCTCCCAGCCCATCGGCGAGAGCAGCCAGGCGATCGCGCCCACGGCCAGCAGCACCGGCATGGCCAGCGGCCAGCCCAGCATCAGCACCACTAGGCAGGCGCCCGACCACTGCAGCTGCAGCGGCATGGCGTGCAGCGCGGGCAGCGCCCACAGCCAGGGCAGCAGCACCAGCGTGGCCAGCAGCGGCGTCAGGAGCGGCGGCGCGCGGCGGCCGCCGTCGGCGCCCTGGCGGCTGGCCAGCAGGCGCCAGGGCCGGGTGCTGAGCGCCGCGGCAAGTGCCAAGCTGGCCAGGGCGGCTTCGAGCAGCATGGTGGTTCAGGCCGCCAGCGGCTGCGGCACCAGGGGCTGGCCCAGGCTGCGCAGCACGTCGCGCACCATTTGCGCCCGCGCCTTCGGGTCGGGCAGGTCGCGCTCGATGCGCAGCTTCTCGTTGCCGGCGAGCTTGATGTGCCGGTTCTTCTGGATCAGTTCGATGATGCGCATCGGGTCCACCGGCGGCTGCGGCCTGAAGGTGATGTGGGTCACGCCCGGCGCGGCGTCGACCTTGATGACGCCGTAGGGCGTGGACAGCACGCGCAGGCGGTGCACGTCGATCAGCGTCTGCGCCTGGGCGGGCAGCTTGCCGAAGCGGTCGACGATTTCTTCGAGCAGCGCGTCGATCTGCTCGGGCGTGCGCGCGGTGGCGAGCTTTTTGTAGAACGACAGGCGCAGGTGCACGTCGCCGCAGTAGTCGTCGGGCAGCAGGGCCGGGGCGTGCAGGTTGATGTCGGTGGTGACCGACAGCGGCGCCAGCAGGTCGGGCTCGTGGCCGGCCTTGAGGCAGCGCACGGCCTCGGACAGCATCTCGTTGTAGAGCTGGAAGCCGATCTCCATCATGTTGCCGCTCTGGCTCTCGCCCAGCACCTCGCCGGCGCCGCGGATCTCCAGGTCGTGCATGGCGAGGTAGAAGCCGCTGCCCAGTTCCTCCATCTGCTGGATGGCGTCCAGGCGCTGCGCGGCCTGCTTGGTCAGGCTCTCCACGTCGGGCACCATCAGATAGGCATAGGCTTGGTGGTGGCTGCGGCCGACGCGCCCGCGCAGCTGGTGCAGCTGCGCCAGGCCGAACTTGTCGGCCCGGCTCATGACGATGGTGTTGGCCGTGGGCACGTCGATGCCGGTCTCGATGATGGTCGAGCACAGCAGCAGGTTGAAGCGCTGGGCGACAAAGTCGCGCATCACTTTTTCGAGCTCGCGCTCGGGCATCTGGCCGTGGGCGACTGCGATGCGCGCCTCGGGCAATATTTCTTCGAGCTTCTGGCGCCGGTTCTCGATGGTCTCGACCTCGTTGTGCAGAAAGTACACCTGGCCGCCGCGCTTCAATTCGCGCAGCACGGCCTCGCGGATCACGCCCGTGCCTTCGCTGCGCACAAAGGTCTTGATCGCCAGGCGCCGCTGCGGCGCGGTGGCGATCACGGACAGGTCGCGCAGGCCTTCGAGCGCCATGCCCAGCGTGCGCGGAATCGGCGTCGCCGTGAGCGTGAGCACGTCCACCTCGGCGCGCAGCGCCTTCATCTGCTCCTTGTGGCGCACGCCAAAGCGGTGCTCTTCGTCGATGATGAGCAGGCCCAGGTTGTGGAACTTGGTCGATTCGCTGAGCAGCTTGTGCGTGCCGACCACGATGTCCACCGTGCCGTCGGCAATGCCGTGCAGGGCGGACGTGATCTCCTTGCCCGAGCGAAAGCGCGAGACCTCGGCCACCTTCACCGGCCACTTGCTGAAGCGGTCGACCAGCGTGCGGTAGTGCTGCTCGGCCAGCAGCGTGGTGGGCGCGAGCAGCGCCACCTGCTTGCCGCCCGTCACGGCGACGAAGGCCGCGCGCAGCGCGACCTCGGTCTTGCCAAAGCCCACGTCGCCGCAGACCAGGCGGTCCATGGGGCGCGGGCTGATCAGGTCCTGGATGACGGCGTGGATGGCGGCGTTCTGGTCGGCGGTTTCTTCGAAGCCGAAGTCGTTGGCGAACTGCTCGTAGTCCTGCGGCGAATAGCGGAACGCGTGGCCCGCGCGCGCGGCGCGGCGCGCATAGATGTTGAGCAGCTCGGCGGCGCTGTCGCGCACCTGCTCGGCCGCGCGGCGCTTGGCCTTTTCCCACTGGCCGCTGCCGAGCTTGTGCAGCGGCGCGTCGTCGGGCGAGACGCCGGTGTAGCGGCTGATCAGCTGCAGCTGGCTCACGGGCACGTACAGCACCGCATGGCCCGCGTATTCGAGGTGCAGGAACTCTTGCGCGGCGGGCGTGCCGTCGGGGTTTTTCTCGCCCAGGTCCATGTTGACGAGCCCGCGGTAGCGGCCGATGCCGTGCGCACTGTGCACCACCGGGTCGCCCACCTGGAGCTCGGCCAGGTCCTTGATCAGCGCCTCGACATCGCTGACCTGCTCTTGCTTCTTGCGCCGGCGCGTGGTGGCGCCGGCGGCGAACAGCTCGGTCTCGGTGACGAAGTCGATGCCCTGGGCCGGCCACGAGAAGCCCTGCGCCAGCGCGCCCGTGGCAATGCCCAGCTTTTCGCTGCTGGCCGTGAATTCGGCCAGCGATTCAAAGGTCGGCGGATGCACGCCGCCCGTGCGCAGGAAGTCGAGCAGGCTCTCGCGCCGCCCGGCGCTCTCGGCCAGCAGCAGCACGCGCTGCGGTGTCGCGCGGAGGTGCGCCTGCAGGCGCGCCAGCGGTTCGTCGGCGCCGCGCGCCACCGACAGGTCGCCCAGGGGTTGCGCCTGCGTGTCGCCCGCGGCCCCGTCGCCGCCCGCGCGCACCGACAGCTGGGCGTGCGCCTTGAGTTCGGTGTAGAACTGGTCGGCGCTCAGGAACAGCGCCTCGGGCGGCAGCACCGGGCGCTCGGGGTCGCCCTGCACCAGGCGGTAGCGGTCCTTGGTGTCCTGCCAGAAGCGCTGGAACGCGGGTTCGAGGTCGCCGTGCAGCACCACCGTGGCGTCGGGGCCGAGGTAGTCGAACACGGTGGCGGTCTCGTCGAAGAACAGCGGCAGGTAGTACTCGATGCCGGCCGTGGCCACGCCCGCGCCCATGTCCTTGTAGATGCGGCTCTTGGTCGGGTCGCCTTCGAGCAGTTCGCGCCAGCGGCTCCTGAATTTGGTGCGCGCCGCATCGTCCATCGGGAACTCGCGCCCCGGCAGCAAGCGCACCTCGGGCACGGGGTAGAGGCTGCGCTGCGTGTCGGGGTCGAAGGTGCGGATGCTGTCGATCTCGTCGTCGAACAGGTCGACGCGGTAGGGCACGGGCGAGCCCATCGGGAACAGGTCGATCAGGCCGCCGCGCACGGCGTATTCGCCGGGGCTGACGACCTGCGAGACATGGCTGTAGCCGGCCAGCGTGAGCTGGGCACGGAACCTGGCCTCGTCGAGCTTCTGTTTGACCTTGAATTCAAAGGTGTAGCCCGCCAGGAAGCCGGGCGGCGCGAGCCGGTACAGCGCCGTGGTGGCGGGCACGATGACCACGTCGGCGCCGGTGTCCTTGTCTTTCTGGCTGATGCGCCACAGCGCGGCCAGGCGCTCGCTGATCAGGTCCTGGTGCGGCGAGAAGGTGTCGTAGGGCAGCGTCTCCCAGTCTGGAAACAGCGCGCAGCGCAGGCCGGGCGCGAAAAATGCCAGTTCGTCGATGAGCCGCCGCGCATCGCCCGCGTCGGCCGTGACGATGGCGGTGGTGCGCCGCGCCGCCTGCTCGCGCTCGCCCAGGCGGGCCAGCAGCAGGGCGTCGGCGCTGCCGGCGGGGCGGGGCATGGTGAAGCGTTTGCCGGGTGTGAGTTTGGGGAGGTCCATGCGCTCAAGAAGAAGGCCGCGCCACGACCCCGGCGACGCGAAACGCGCACAGGCCGGGCGAAGCGGGAAGCGCCGATTTTAGAATGCCGCCCATGACCCATCCGCTGCCGCCCCCATCGCCAACTGCCGCTCCGGGGGCATTGCCTGCCCCCGCCGGACTGTGGGCGCTGCTGCCCTGCGCCGGAACGGGCTCGCGCGCACTCGCGCCCGGTGCCGTGGCCGACCTGCCCAAGCAGTACCAGAACGTGGCCGGCCAGCCGATGGTGCTGCACACGCTGGCCGCGTTTGCCGCCGTGGCGCGGCTGCGCGGCACACTGGTCGCAGTGGCGCCGGGCGACACCTTTCTGCAGGCACACGCCAACCCCTCTTTCTTTGTGGTGGAGTGCGGCGGCGCGACGCGCGCCGAGACGGTGCTAGGCGGGCTGCGCGCCCTGCAGGAGCGCGGCGCCCGCGCGCACGACTGGGTGCTGGTGCACGATGCGGCGCGCTGCCTCGTCACACCCGAACAGATCGACGCGCTGATCGACGCCTGCGCCGGCGACAGCGTGGGCGGGCTGCTGGCGCACAAGCTGGCCGACACGCTCAAGACCGCCACGGCCGGGCCGGGCGGCATCCGCGTGGCCGCCACGGTGGACCGCAGCGACAAGTGGCTGGCGCAGACGCCGCAGATGTTCCGCCTGGGCGCGCTGCAGGCGGCCCTGGCGCACGTCGGCGCCGGCGCCACCGACGAGGCCAGCGCCATGGAGGCCATGGGACTGCACCCGCGCGTGGTGCCGGGCAGTGCGCTGAACTTCAAGGTCACCTACCCGGAAGACTTTCTGCTGGCGCAGGCCGTGCTGCTGCAACGCATGCACGGCGCCACGCTGGACCGCTTTGGCGGCGCGCGCGGCCTGGCCAGCGACGCGCCGGCCCGGACGATTTTTTGATCACTGCAAAGGTTTTTCCATGAATTTCAGGATAGGCGAAGGGTGGGACGTGCATGCGCTGGTGCCGGGGCGCAGGCTGGTCATCGGCGGGGTCGAGATCGCCCACAGCGCGGGGCTGCTGGGCCATTCGGATGCCGACGTGCTGCTGCACGCCATCACCGACGCGCTGCTGGGCGCGGCGGCGCTGGGCGACATCGGCACGCACTTCCCCGACACCGATGCGGCCTTCCGCGGGGCGGATTCGGGGGTGCTGCTGGCCGAGGCCGCGCGGCGCGTGCGTGCGCAGGGCTACGAGATCGGCAATGTCGACAGCACCGTGGTGGCGCAGGCGCCGCGCTTGGCGGCGCACATCCCGGCGATGCGCGAGCGCATTGCGTCGGCGCTGGCGCTGGCCGCGGGCCAGGTCAACGTGAAAGCCAAGACGGCCGAGCGCCTGGGGCCCGTGGGCCAGGGCCTGGCCATGGAGGCCCGGGCGGTGGTGCTGCTGTTCACCCCTTGACGGGGCGCGGCGGCAGGTTGCGCTTGACCTGCGGGCGCTGCAGGCGCTGCTGCGGGTCCATGCCCTCGGGCTGGTCGCTGGCGCGCTGCAGCTGCACGTGCGCCACCATGCCGCCCGAGGCCGAGTTGGCCAGCGCAAAAATGCCGCCCATGCGCTGGATGGTCTTGTCCACGATCGACAGGCCCAGTCCGGCGCCCGCGGCGGCCGTGCGCGCCGAGTCGCCGCGAAAGAACGGCTTGGTCAGGCTGGCCAGCTGCTCGGACGGCACGCCCGTGCCATGGTCGCGCACCTTGAGCAGCACCCAGCCCTCGCGCCCCTTGGCGGCCACTTCCACGCGGGCCACGCCGGTGTCGGGGGTCTTGCCGTAGCGGCGCGCGTTCTCCAGCAGGTTCGACAGGATGCGGGCCAGTTCGACCTCGTCGGCCAGCACGTTGAGGTCTTCGGGCACCGACATGGTGATCTGCAGCTCGCGGTGGTCCTGCACCGCGTACACGCACGACGACACCACTCCGTGCAGGTTGACCGGCGTGAGGGTGACATGGTCGGGCCGTGCGTAGTCGAGGAACTTGTCGATGGTGGCGTCGAGCTGCACGATGTCAGCCACCATGTGCTCGCGTGCCACCTCGTCGGCCACGCTCATCTCGGTCTCCAGCCGCAGGCGCGCCAGCGGCGTGCGCAGGTCGTGCGAGATGCCGGCCAGCATCACGGCGCGGTCCTGCTCGAGCTTGGCGAGCTTTTGCGCCATGCGATTGAAGCCGATGTTGACCTCGCGGATCTCGCTGGTCACGGCCTCTTCGTCGAGCTCGCTGGCGGCAAAGTCGCCGTCGCGCACGCGGTTGGCGGCATACGAGAGCTGCTTGAGCGGGCGGTTGATCAGGCGCGCAATGATGGCAGCGCCGGCCAGCGACAGCGCGCCGGTGGTGATCAGCCAGATCAGCCAGGTCTTGCCGCTGGCGGGGCTGAAGCGCGAGCGGTCCATCAGCAACCAGTTCGGGTCGCCATTGATGGTGAAACCGACCCACAGGCCCTTCTCGCCGTTCACGCTGGCGGCCACGATCGTGCCCTGGCCCAGGCGCCGCGTCAGCTCCTCGGTCAGCCGCAGGCTGAGCGCCGAGTTGTCGAGCAGCTCAAAGCGGTCGCCCGGCTCGCGCGGCAGGATGCGCACGCCCTCCTGGTCGGCCATGGTCTTGATCAGCGACACGCGCGCGATCGCGTCCGCGTGCACCAACGCCGCGCGGCTCAGGTTCACGAGCGAGGCGATCTGCTGGGCGTTGTAGAGCGTGCGCGGCTCGAACTCGAGGGCGCGCAGTGTTTGCAGCCAGACCAGGATGCTGCCCACCAGCAGCAGGCCCAGCAGGAAGAAGGTGCGCCAAAACAGGTTCAGGCCGACGCGCGAGCGCTGCTCGCGGCGGCGCTCGGGCAACTCCAGGGGGGCGGGGCTGGTGGCTTCGTGGTCGGCGTAACGGGATGCGGTCATGGGTATTGGGTTGCGCCCCGGCGGCCGGGGCAGGCTGCCGGCGGCCGGTCTTCAGGGCCTGCGGGGCAGGCGCGTCGGTTCACTCAGTTGGCACCGTCCGGCACGAACACATAGCCCACGCCCCACACGGTCTGAATGTAGCGCGGTGCGGCCGCGTCTTCCTCGATGAGCTTGCGCAGGCGCGACACCTGCACGTCCAGGCTGCGGTCAAAAGGCTCGAACTCTCGCCCGCGCGCCAACAGCGCGAGCTTCTCGCGCGACAGCGGCTGGCGCGGGTGGCGCACCAGGGCCTTGAGCATGGCGAACTCGCCGGTGGTCAGCGGCAACTCTTCGCCGTTCTTCTGCAGCGCGCGCGTGCCCAGATCGAAGCTGAACGGGCCGAAGGTGACGAGCTCGTTCTCGCCGGAGGGCGCGCCCGGGGCTTCATGGGGCGGCCGCCGGCGCAGCACGGCGTGGATGCGCGCAAGCAGCTCGCGCGGGTTGAAGGGCTTGCCCAGGTAGTCGTCGGCGCCGACTTCGAGGCCGACGATGCGGTCCACGTCCTCGCCTTTGGCGGTCAGCATGATGATGGGCGTGCGGTCGTTGGCCGCGCGCAAGCGCCGGCAGATCGACAGGCCGTCTTCGCCGGGCATCATCAGGTCGAGCACGATCAGGTCGACCGTGTCGCGCAGCAGAATGCGGTTGAGTGCCTTCCCGTCCTCCGCCACCATGACCTCAAAACCCTCCT
Source organism: Acidovorax sp. SRB_24 (assembly GCF_012931925.1). Classification (NCBI taxonomy): domain Bacteria; kingdom Pseudomonadati; phylum Pseudomonadota; class Betaproteobacteria; order Burkholderiales; family Comamonadaceae; genus Acidovorax; species Acidovorax sp. SRB_24. Next base: position 109,076 of record NZ_MWOM01000001.1, on the reverse strand, counting down.
GGGTCAGGTAGCGGCGCAGCAGATCACGGATGCGCGCGTCGTCGTCCACCACCAAAATCTTGTCAGTGCGGTTGTTGGGAGTGCCCATGTCGTACCTCAGTCCAATTTGTAACAACGGCCATTGTTACCACTTTGGCCGACGAAAAAGGGGGTTTTCTCTCCGATATGACCAACCGTTACAAGTTTTGCCCCGGAAGACAGCACATGGAGGCACGGGGCGCACTTGCGCCAATGGCTTACAACAGAGCCCCCGAATGCGCGCTATGGTGCGCGGTTAGCCAATATCCCAGGAATCAAGAATGATGAAGAATGCTATTAGATCAATAGCTGCTTGCGCAATGCTGGCAAGTGCTGGAGCCGTTTTTTCGCAAAACATGCCGGCACCGGCGCCGCAAAACGTGGTGCAGCTGTCGGCCGCGGGCGCGGTCGATGTGCAGCAGGACCTGCTGGTGCTCACGCTCAGCACCACGCGCGACAGCAAGGATGCCGCAGCCGTGCAGTCGCAGTTGCGCCAGGCGCTGGACGCCGCGGTGCTGGAAGCGCGCCGCAGCGCCGAGCCCGGGCAGATGGACGTGCGCACCGGCACCTTCAGCCTGTACCCGCGCTACAGCCAAGCCAACCAGATCACCGGCTGGCAGGGCAGCGCCGAGCTGGTGCTCGAGGGACGCGATTTCGCGCGCATCACGGGCACGGCAGCGCGCATTTCGAGCATGGTGATCGGCCAGGTGGGCTTTGGCCTGAGCCGCGAGCAGCGCGCCAAGGTGGAGCGCGAGGCGCAGGCGCAGGCCATTGAAAACTTCAAGGCGCAGGCCGCCGACCTGACGCGCGCCTTCGGCTTTGGCGGCTTCACGCTGCGCGAGGTGGCGGTGAACAGCAACAGCTACGCACCCGGTCCGCGCCCGCGCACGATGGCCATGGAAGCCAAGTCGGCCGCCGCGGACGCACCAGTGGCCATCGAGGCCGGCAAGAGCACGGTCACGGTGAACGTGTCGGGCTCGGTGCAGATGCGCTGAGCATCTGGGTTGTGAGTGAAATGGGCCGCTAGCGCTTGCCTGTAAAGCGCTTGCAGCTATCAATAACGCAGCAATTGGTGTTATTGCGCGGCCCAGCCGCCGTCCATGTTCCAGGCCACGCCGCGCACATTGTTGGCCGCGGGCGAGCAGAAGAAGACCGCCAACTCGCCCAGCTCCTCCGGCGTGGTGAACTGCATAGACGGCTCTTTTTCGCCCAGCAGCAGCTTCTTGGCCTCTTCGTTCGACACGCCACGTTCGGCCGCCTTGGCGTCCACCTGCTTTTGCACCAGCGGCGTCAGCACCCAGCCGGGGCAGATCGCGTTGCAGGTGATGCCGGTGGTGGCGTTCTCAAGTGCGGTGACCTTGGTCAGCCCGACGATGCCGTGCTTGGCCGCCACATAGGCCGACTTCTGTGCCGACGCCACCAGGCCGTGCACCGAAGCCACGTTGATGATGCGCCCCCAGTTGGCCGCCTGCATGGCGGGCAGCGCCAGGCGCGTGGTGTGGAAGGCGCTCGTCAGGTTGATGGCGATGATGGCGTCCCAGCGCTCGACCGGAAAGTCCTCGATGCTGGCCACGTGCTGGATGCCTGCGTTGTTGACCAGGATGTCGACCGGACCGAACTGCGAGGCGCTGTACTTGAGCATGTCCTCGATATCGGCCGCGCGCGACATGTCGGCGCCGTGGTAGGCCACTTGCGCCCCGCTGGCCTGGCCCGCGGCGAGCACCTCGGCGCGCGGCGTATCGACATCGCCAAAACCGTTGAGCACGATGTTGGCGCCCTGGCGCGCCAGGGCCTTGGCGATCCCTAGGCCGATGCCGCTGGTGGAGCCGGTGACGAGGGCTGTTTTGCCTTTGAGCATGGACGTTTCTCCGAATGAATTACGATGCAACGCAGCAATTATCGAGCCACGACCCCGGAGCCTGCACCCATGATTGAACCTAGGCTGAACTACGTATCCTGCCCAGGCCCTGCAGCTGCTTCTCCAGAAGGATCGGCGCCGGGACACGGGCACCGCATGGCCTACTGGGAGTGGAACGCGACCGGCAACCCGCAGCACCCGCATGTGGTGGTCTGCGCGCATGGCCTCTCGCGCCAGGGACGCGATTTCGACACCCTGGCGCGCGCGCTGTGCCCGCACGTGCGCGTGGTCTGCCCCGATGTGGTGGGACGCGGGCGCAGCGACTGGCTGGCCGACCCGCTGGGCTACCAGATTCCGCTGTACGCCGCCGACATGCTGGTCTTGCTGGCGCACCTGCACCAGGGCGCGCCGCTGCAGACGCTCGACTGGGTGGGCACCAGCATGGGCGGCCTCATCGGCCTGGTGCTGTGCGGCCAGCCCGGCCTGCCGCTGCCGGTGCCGGTGCGCCGCCTGGTGCTCAACGATGTCGGCCCGGCCATCGAGTGGCAGGCCATCGAGCGCATCGGCCGGTACCTGGGCCAGGCACCGCGCTTTGGCACGCTGCGGCAGGCCGCCGACGCGATGTGGGAGCTCTCGCGCGGCTTTGGTCCGCACACGCCGCAGCAGTGGCTGGAGCTGTCGCGGCACATGGTGCGGCCCCTGCCGGACGGCGGACTCACGCTGCACTACGACCCGGCGATTGCCGTGCCCTACCGCGCAATGGCCCGCGAGGCGGCCGGCGCGGGCGAGGCGCAGCTGTGGCAGCTCTATGACCAGATCCAGGCGCGCACCCTGGTGTTGCGCGGCGCGCAGTCCGATCTGCTGTCGCCGCAGACGACGCGGGCCATGGGCGAGCGCGGGCCCCGCGCACCCACGGTCGAGTTCGCGGGCGTCGGCCATGCGCCCACGCTGGTGGCACCAGACCAGGTGGCCGTGGTGCAGTCCTTTCTGCTGGGCGAAGGGGAGGGGGGCGCATGAAAAGCACGCCGGACACGCCCCACGGCGCCGAAGCCGTGCCCAGCCTGATCGCCGCCACCGCGCACGCCCTGCCCGAGCAGCGCGATGCGCTGGCGCGCGCGCGCGCCTTCGCCGAGCCCCTCATTGCCGGCGAAGAGCTGTCGACGGGCGAGAACACGCTGGCCCATGCTGAGGCGGTGGCCGCCATCCTCAAGGCCATTGGCGGATCGGAGGCGATGCAGGCCGCCAGCTACCTGGTCCATGCCTGCGTCCACCTGAACAAGCCCGAGGAGGTGATCGCCAAGGCGTTCGGCCCCAATTTCGCGGCGCTGGCGGTGGAGACCACCAAGCTGATGCGTGTACAGGAGCAGGCGCGCGGGGTGCAGTCGTCGGCGCAGCTGGTGGACGATCCGGCCGTGCAGACCGAGAACGTGCGCAAGATGCTGCTGGCGTTTTCGCGCGACCTGCGCGTGGTGATGCTGCGCCTGGCCTCGCGCCTGCAGACGCTGCGCTTCTATGCCGCCAGCAAGCGGCCGGTCTCGCCCGCCATGGCGCGCGAGGCGCTGCAGGTGTTCGCCCCCCTGGCCAACCGGCTGGGCATCTGGCAGATCAAGTGGGAGCTGGAGGACCTGGCCTTCCGCTTCCTCGAGCCCGAGACCTACAAGGAGGTGGCGCGCCTGCTGCACGAAAAGCGTGCCGGCCGTGAGGTCTACATGGAGCAGCTGCGCGCGCGCGTGGAGGCCGAGCTGCGCGCCCGCAGCATCAGCGCCAACGTGCAGGGGCGGCCCAAGCACATCTACAGCATCGTCAAGAAGATGCGCGGCAAGGGGCTCGATTTCGACCAGGTGTTCGACATCCACGCGCTGCGCGTGGTCGTGCCCAACGTCAAGGACTGCTATGCGGCCCTGAGCTGGGTGCACGAGCAGTTCCAGCCCATCGTCGAGGAATTCGACGACTACATCGCCAAGCCCAAGCCCAACGGCTACCAGTCGCTGCACACGGTGGTGCGCGATGAGGCGGGCAAAGCGATCGAGATCCAGATCCGGACCCAGGCCATGCACGACCATGCCGAGCACGGCGTGGCCGCGCACTGGGCCTACAAGGAGGCGGGCAGCAAGGGCTATGCGGGCGTTTCCGCCAGCGGCGACTACGACGCCAAGATCGCCGTGCTGCGCCAGCTGCTGGCCTGGGAGCGCGACCTGTCCGGCGCGCCGCAGCAACGCGGCCTGTTCGAGGACCGCATCTATGTGCTCACGCCCGACGCCGCCATCGTCGAGTTGCCGCAGGGCGCGACGCCGGTGGACTTCGCCTACGCCGTGCACACCAGCGTGGGCCACCGCTGCCGCGGCGCGCGCGTCGATGGCGCCATGGTGCCGCTGAACACGCCGCTGCAGAACGGCCAGACGGTCGAGGTCACGACGGTCAAGGAGGGCGGGCCGTCGCGCGACTGGCTCAATGCCGATCTGGGCTACCTCAACAGCCACCGCGCCCGCGCCAAGGCGCGGGCCTGGTTCAACGCGCGTGCGCTCCATGAAACCATTGCGCGCGGACGCGAAGCGGTCGAAAAGCTCCTGCAGCGAGAAGGCAAGACGGCCATGCGCCTCGAAGACCTGGCGGGCCAGCTGGGGTTCAAGTCCGCCGACGCGCTGTTCGAGGTGGTGGGCAAGGACGAGTTTTCGCTGCGCAACATCGAAACCCTGCTGCGCCCGCCCGAGCCGGTGCTGCAGCCCGACGACTACCTGCTGCTCAAGAAAGCGCGCAATACCGAAAAAACCCCCAAGGGCGGGGTGCTGGTCGTGGGGGTCGATTCCCTGCTCACCCAGCTGGCCAAGTGCTGCAAGCCGGCGCCGCCGGACGAGATCGGCGGCTTCGTCACGCGCGGCCAGGGCGTAAGCGTGCACCGTGCCGACTGCAGCAACTTCCGCGAGATGGCTGCGCGCAGCCCCGAGCGGCTGATCGGCGTGGCCTGGGGGGCGGCGAAGGCCGAAGCGGCCACGGCATCGGTGTACCCGGTGGACGTGGCGATCGAGGCGGCGGACCGCCAAGGCCTGCTGCGCGACATCTCGGAGGTGTTCTCCAAGGAAAAGATGAACGTCATCGGCGTGCAGACCCAGTCCGTCAAAGGTACGGCCTGGATGACGTTCACGGTGGAAGTGGCGCATTCGGGGCGGCTGGGCAAGGTGCTCGGCACCGTGGCGGCGGTGCAGGGCGTGCGCTGGGCACGGCGGCGCTGACGTGTTTCCGGCAATTTGGCGCGTTTGGCAAAAAGCCCGGTTTTTTGCTGCTACAATTTCGCTTCTGTAATAAATACAGGCGCGTAGCTCAGCTGGTTAGAGCACCACCTTGACATGGTGGGGGTCGTTGGTTCGATTCCAATCGCGCCTACCAGAAATGGTAATGAAACAAGGACTTAGGTGAATACCTAAGTCCTTTTTTCTTGCCCGGGGAGTTGTTGCAGCGCCCCGCGCACCGGGCTGCGCCTCAGGGTAATCCTGCGCGGGGGCCGCAAGGGCGGGGCCTAGAATCTGTTGCAGTGCAATACATGGGCCAGACCGCCCGAGGAACTTCCGCCGTGCCAGACCCCAAACCCCCGCCTGCCGCCAAGACCGCACAGCGCGTCATCAAGAAGTATCCGAACCGCCGGCTGTACGACACGGACACCTCGGCCTACATCACGCTCGCCGAGGTCAAGCAGCTGGTCATGGCCAACCAGAGCATCGTGGTGCGCGACGCCAAGACGGGCGAGGACATCACGCGCAGCATCCTGTTGCAAATCATCCTCGAGGAAGAGGCCGGTGGCGCGCCGATGTTCACCGAGGCCGTGCTGGCCAACATCATTCGCTTCTACGGCCACGCCATGCAGGGCTTCATGGGCAGCTACCTGGAAAAGAACGTGCAGGTGTTCACCGACATGCAGGCCAAGCTGGCCGAGCAGTCGCAGGGCCTGACGCCCGAAATGTGGGCCCAGTTCATGAGTGCGCAGTCGCCCATGGTGCAGGGCCTGATGGGCAATTACGCCGAGCAGTCGCGCGGCATGTTCGCGCAAATGCAGGAGCAGATGCAGAAGCAGACCGAGCAGATGCTGGGCGTTCTGGGCCTCAAGCGCTGACCCTGCGCCGCCGGCCCCATTTCAATACTGGGACAATGCGGGGATGATTGAAGCCCCATCCCCCACCAAAATACCCAAGGTCGGGTTTGTGAGCCTTGGCTGCCCCAAGGCCCTCACGGACTCCGAACTGATCCTCACGCAGCTCAGCGCCGAGGGCTACCAGACCTCCAAGACCTTCGAGGGTGCGGACCTGGTCATCGTCAACACCTGCGGCTTCATCGACGACGCCGTGCGCGAGAGCCTCGACACCATTGGCGAAGCGCTGGCCGAGAACGGCAAGGTCATCGTGACAGGCTGCCTGGGTGCGCGCGCGGGCGAGGGCGGCGGCAACATGGTCAAGCAGATGCACCCCAGCGTGCTTGCCGTGACCGGCCCGCATGCCACGCAAGAGGTCATGGACGCCGTGCACCTGAACCTGCCCAAGCCGCACGATCCGTTCACCGACCTGGTGCCGGGCGCCTTCGGCGTGGCCGGCATCAAGCTCACGCCCCGGCACTACGCCTACCTGAAGATCAGCGAAGGCTGCAACCACCGCTGCACCTTCTGCATCATCCCGTCGATGCGTGGCGACCTCGTGTCGCGCCCGGTCGGCGATGTGCTGTCCGAAGCCAAGGCGCTGTTCGAAGGCGGCGTCAAAGAACTGCTGGTGATCAGCCAGGACACCTCGGCCTATGGCGTCGACGTGAAATACCGCACCGGCTTCTGGGACGGCAAGCCGGTCAAGACGCGCATGCTCGAACTCGTGCAGACGCTGGGCGAGATCGCCGCGCAGTACGGCGCCTGGGTGCGCCTGCACTACGTCTACCCGTACCCGAGCGTGGACGAGGTGATCCCGCTGATGGCCCAGGGCCTGGTGCTGCCCTACCTCGATGTGCCGTTCCAGCACAGCCACCCCGATGTCTTGCGGCGCATGAAGCGCCCGGCCAGCGGCGAAAAGAACCTCGAGCGCATCCAGCGCTGGCGCGAGGCCTGCCCCGACATCGTGATCCGCAGCACCTTCATCGCCGGTTTTCCGGGCGAGACCGAGGAAGAGTTCGAGCACCTGCTCGGCTTCCTGCGCGAGGCGCAGATCGACCGCGCCGGCTGCTTTGCCTACAGCGACGTGAGCGGCGCCGCGGCCAATGAATTGCCCGGCATGCTGCCCCTGGAGTTGCGCGAGGAGCGCCGCGCGCGTTTCATGGCCGTGGCCGAAGAGGTGTCGATCGCCAAACTGCAGCGCCGCGTCGGCGCCACCATGCAGGTGCTGGTCGATTCGGCCCCCGGTCTGGGCCGCAAGGGCGGCGTGGGCCGGTCTTATGCCGATGCGCCCGAGATTGACGGCACGGTGCAGCTGCTGCCGCCCGAGAAGATCAGCAAGACGCTAAAGGCCGGCGAGTTCACCAAGGCGCGCATCGTGGGCGTGCGCGGCCACGACCTGGTGGCGCAGCCTATCTAAGTTCCGGGGTTGGGCGGCCGCTGCCTCAGCAGGGCAGCGGGCATTGCCTAGACGCACGCCGGTTTGGGCACCCAGGGCGCGCATGCCGCCTTTGCGGCAAGCGCGCTACGGCGCGGCGCGCTGCTGAAAAATGAGGTAAAAATGCCATCAAACGCTTGCTGGTATTGCGCTATGAGCTATTGAAAAAAAAGCGTCAGAGGCGCATCGCCGCACTGCGTTTCACCCCAGCGTCACCATCACCGGCGCGTGGTCGCTGGGCTGCGGGTTCTTGCGCGGTGCGCGGTCGATGGTGCAGGCGGTCACGGCGCCGCGCAGGGCCTCGCTGACCAGGATGTGGTCGATGCGCAGGCCCCGGTTCTTCTGAAAGCCGAGCATGCGGTAGTCCCACCACGAGTAGCTTTTTTCGGGCTGCTCGAACAGGCGGTAGGCGTCCGTCAGGCCCAGCGCCAGCAGCGCCTGGAAGTGCGCGCGCTCTTCGTCGGTGTGGTGGATGGTGCCGCGCAGGCCCTCGGGATCGAACGAGTCCCGGTCCTCGGGCGCCACGTTGAAGTCGCCCAGCAGCACCAGCCGCGGGTGCTGTGCGATCTCGCTGCGCAGCCAGTCGTGCAGCGCCTGCAGCCACAGCATCTTGTAGGCGAACTTGTCGGTGCCCGGCGCCTGGCCGTTGACAAAGTAGCAGTTCACCAGCCGCACGGGGCCACTCGCGCTGTCCACCGTGGCGGCCAGCACGCGCGCCTGCGCGTCACCGTGCCCGGGAATGTTGCGCACCACGTCGCGCAGCGGGCTGCGCGCCAGCAGGGCCACGCCGTTGTAGGTCTTCTGGCCGAAGGCGACAGCGTGGTAGCCGGCGTCCTGCAGCGCGGCGAACGGAAATTTGTCGTCGGTGAGCTTGAGCTCCTGCAGGCCCAGCGCGTCCACCGGGTGTGCGGCCAGCCAGTCCAACACCTGGGGCAGGCGCACGGTGAGGGAGTTGATGTTCCAGGTGGCGATTTTCATGGCAAGGCAGGGCAGTTCTGGGAGGGCGTCGGCCCGGTGGAAAGGACTCCGGGCCGCCGCGCCGGGCAGCCCGCAGCGTTCGATGTTAGCGGTCTTGTGGGCCAGCACCGCGCGTGGGGCTGCTCCGCCAGAGGGGCGGCACCCCTGCGGCGCAGGGATCTGCCGCAGGCAGGCGTCGCTGTGCGCAAAAAGCGTTATTACCTTGCGTATACTTCGGTCCAGTTTCCGCTTCGAGGCGTCCCGATGACATATCGCCCTGTGAAAAATGCCCTGGCCGCATGCGGGATGGCTGCGCTGGCCGGCACGGCCCTGGCGGCCGACCTGACGGTGTCGGCTGCCGCCAGCCTGACCAATGCCTTCAAGGACATTGCGCAGGGCTACGAGGCGCAGCACCCCGGCACCAAGGTGCGGCTCAACTTTGGCGCATCGGGCGCCTTGCTGCAGCAAATCGCCAAGGGCGCGCCGGTCGATGTGTTCGCCTCGGCCGACCAGGAAACCATGGACGCCGCACAGAAGCAGGGCTTGGTGGCCGCTGCCGACCGCAAGGACTTTGTGCGCAACCGGCTGGTGGTGATCGTGCCGGCGGACGCCAAAACCGTGCCCACCCGGCTGGGCGACCTGGCCCAGCCGGGCTTTGCGCGCGTGGCCATTGCCAACCCGGCCAGCGTGCCGGTCGGCCGTTATGCGCAAACGGCGCTGCAGGCCGCCCGGCTGTGGCCCGCCCTGCAGGCCAAGGCGATCCCCACGCAAAACGTGCGCCAGTCGCTCGATTACGTGGCGCGCGGCGAGGTCGATGCCGGCTTTGTCTACGCGACCGATGCTGCCCTCATGAAAGACAAGGTCAAGGTCGCGTTTGAGGTGCCGCTGGACACCGCCATCCTCTACCCGATCGCCAAGACCGCGGCCAGCGGCAACGCCGCCGCGGCCACGTCGTTCATCGACTACCTGGCCACGCCGGCCGCGCAGGGCATCCTGGCCCGGTACGGCTTTGCCAAACCCTGAGGTGGCTGTGCGCAGCCGCTGCAACGGAGCCTGAGGCATGGACATCGCCTGGTCGGCGCTGAGCTTGTCGCTGCAGGTGGCGGGCTGGGCGACGGCGCTCAACCTGGTGCTGGGCATTGGCGTGGGCTACCTGCTGGCGCGCGCGCGCTTTCCGGGGCGCGACCTGCTCGATACCTTTTTGACGCTGCCCATGGTGATGCCGCCCACCGTGCTGGGCTACTACCTGCTGGTGCTGCTGGGGCGCAATGGCTGGGTGGGCAAATGGCTGCAGGACACCTGGGGCATCAACCTGATCTTCACGCTCCAGGGCGCGGTGATCGCCGCCACCATCGTGGCGTTTCCGCTGGTGTTCAAGCCGGCGCGCGCAGCGTTCGAGGCGATCGACCGCCAGATGGAGGAGGCCGGGCGCGTGCTCGGCATTTCCGAAGTCGGCATCTTTCTGCGCATCACGCTGCCGCTGGCCTGGCGCGGCATTCTGGCCGGCGTGCTGCTGGCGTTTGCGCGCGCCTTGGGCGAGTTCGGCGCCACGCTGATGGTGGCGGGCAGCATTCCGGGCAAGACGCAGACCCTGTCGATTGCCGTCTACGAGGCGGTGCAGGCCGGGCAGGATGCCGTCGCCAACACGCTGGTGCTGATCACCTCGCTGGTCTGCATCGTGGTGCTGCTGGGGGCCGGACGCCTGGCCCCTGGGCGCGTGGCGCCCCGGTTCTGAAAGCACGCGATGCAGATCGACATCGACATCCGCAAGACGCTGCGCTCGGGAACGCGCGTGTTCCAGCTCGACGCGCGCCTGCGGGCGCAGGGCCAGCGCGTGGTGGTGGTCGGGCCGTCGGGCGCCGGCAAGAGCCAGCTGCTCAAGGCCATTGCGGGCCTCGCGCGGCCCGACAGCGGCCATGTGCGGCTCGATGGCCAGACGCTGTTCGACGCGCAGGCGGGCGTCAACCTGGCGCCGCAGGCGCGCAAGGTGGCTTACCTGTTCCAGGACTATGCGCTGTTTCCGCACCTGAGCGTGCGCCAGAACATCGCCTTCGGCCTGGCGCGCGGCTGGCGCAACCCGCGCCGCGACCACGAAAGCGCAGCCGTCGATTACTGGCTCGACGCGTTTCACCTGGACGAGGTGGCGCACCAAGCGCCGCACGAGCTCTCGGGCGGCCAGCGCCAGCGCACCGCGCTGGCCAGGGCGCTGGTGGCCCGGCCGCGCGCGCTGCTGCTGGACGAGCCGTTTGCCGCGCTCGACCCGGCCCTGCGCGCCACGCTGCGCGCCGAGCTCGACGCGCTGCAGCGGCGCCTGCAGGTGCCGATGGTGCTGATCACGCACGACCCGCAAGACGTGGCGGTGTTCGGCGAGCAGGTGCTGCACATGCGCGCGGGCGAGATCGAAGGGTTCGAGGGCGCGCCGTGCGCAAGCGTCAACGATGAAATCAGGCTCTAGCGCTGATGCACAAAGCGCTGACAGCTATGATTTTTGATATTTCCGTTACCGATGGATTCCACACCCGCCATGCCTGCCCACGACACACGCATTGAACTCGGCGGCGCCGTCTGGATGACGGTGGGCGGCGAAAACCTGGGCGGCGCCGGCCGCATTGCGCTGCTGGCGCAGATTGCCGAGTGCGGCTCCATCACGCACGCGGCCAAGGCCCTGAAGATGAGCTACAAGGCCGCCTGGGACGCCATCGACACCATGAACAACCTGGCGGGCGAGCCGCTGGTCGAGCGCGTGGCCGGCGGCAAGGGCGGCGGCGGCACGGTGCTCACGCGCCGGGGCGTGCAGCTGGTCGAGAACTTCCGCCTGATCGAGCGCGAGCACCAGCGCTTTGTCGCGCAGCTGAACTATGAGGCCGAAGGCATCGCCGACGATTTTTTGTTGCTGCGGAGGATGGCCATGAAAACCAGTGCACGCAACCACTTTGCCGGTCAGGTCACGCGCGTCCAACGCGGCGCGGTCAACGACGAGATCGAGATCGCGGTCGCGGGCGGCCACACGGTCGTGGCCACCGTCACGCACGAGAGCGCCGAGGGCCTGCGTCTTGCGGTGGGCGCGCAGGCGTTCGCGCTGGTCAAGGCCTCGTCCATCGTGGTGGTGGCGGACGCGCAGGGCGCACGCTTTTCGGCGCGCAACCAGCTCGCCGGCACAGTCGCGCGCCTGGTGCCGGGCGCGGTCCACACCGAGGTGGTGATAGCCCTGGCGGGCGGGGGCTCGGTGGCCGCGACCATCACGAACGAGAGCTGCGCGGCGCTGGGACTGGCCGAGGGCACGCCGGCCATGGCGATCTTCAAGGCCTCCAGCGTGATCGTGGGCGCGCCGGCCTGAGCGCGCTCAGCGCTGGCGCAGGTAGCGCACGAAGCTGAACGGCAGGCCGCCGGCGCTGACGTGGTCTTCGCGCGCGGCCTGCACCCACTCCGGCCCCAGCACCGGGGCATGGGCATCGCCCTCGAAGTCCTGCGCAATCTCGGTCACTTCCACGCGGTCGGCCAAGGGCAGTGCCTGGGCATAGATCTGCGCGCCGCCCATCACCCACACGGTCGCGTCTTGCTCGCACATTTGTAGCGCATCGCGCAGACTGGATGCGCGCTGTATGCCGTTTTGACTCCAGTCGTCCTGGCGCGTGATGACAATGTTGCGCCGGCCGGGCAGGGGCCGAAAGCGCTCGGGCAGCGAGTCCCACGTCTTGCGTCCCATGACGACCGGGCAGCCGCTGGTGAGGCGCTTGAAGTGCGCCAGGTCTTCGGGCAGGTGCCAGGGCATGGTGCCGTTGTGGCCGATGACGCCGTTGGCGGCGCGGGCATAGATGAGGGCGATTTCCATAGACCA
>NZ_MWOM01000001.1:90338-96766 GCF_012931925.1 Acidovorax sp. SRB_24 | reverse complement strand
GACAGGGCGAGCGCATAGCTGCCCTGGCCGGCGGTCATCGCGTTCAGCCGGCTCTGGTAGTCGGTCAGCTCCGCGATCGGCGCCTCGCCATTGACGGTGAGCTGGCCCAGCCTGTCGCTGTCGGTGCCGCTGACCACGCCGCGGCGCGACGCCAGATCGCCCGTGATGGCGCCCATCGCGCTCTCGGGCGCGGTGACCTGCATGCGCGCGATCGGCTCCAGCACCACCGGCCCGGCCTCGCGGATGGCGGCCTGGAAGGCCCTCTTGCCCGCGGTGGCGAAGGCCACCTCCTTGCTGTCCACCGAATGGTGCTTGCCGTCGTAAACGATCACGCGCACGTCCTGCACGGGATAGCCGGCGATCACGCCTTCGGTCAGTGCCTCGCGCACACCTTTTTCCACCGCCGGCATGAACTGGCCGGGAATGGTCCCGCCCTTGACCTGGTCGACGAACTCGAAGCCGGCGCCGCGCGCCAGCGGCTCGATGCGCAGGTGCACCTCGCCGAACTGGCCGGCGCCGCCGCTCTGCTTCTTGTGGCGGTACTGCGCCGCCGCGCCGTGGGTAATGGTCTCGCGGTAGGCGATGCGTGGCGGGCGCGTGTCGAGCTCGAACTTGTACACCTCGCGCAGGCGGTCCAGCAGCATGCGCAGGTGCAGCTCGCCCAGGCCGCGGGCGATGGTCTCGTTGGTGGCAGGCACATGCTCGATCAGCAGGCAAGGGTCCTCGGCCACCAGCTTGTTCATGATCTCCCACATGCGCTGCTCGTCGCCGCGCCGCTTGGGCGCAATCGCGATGCCGTGCACCGGCACGGGGAAGGGCAGGGGCCTCAGGTGGATGAGGTCGTCCTCTGCGGCGTCGTGCAGCACGGCGTCGAAATACAGCTCGTCCACCTTGCCGATGGCGCAGATGCCGCCCGGGCCACAGCTTGCCACCTCAACATGGTTCTTGCCCTGCTGCAGGTACAGGTGGCCCACCTTGAACGGCTTGCGCCCATCGCCCACGTACAGCAGCATGCCGGGCGTGATCGTGCCCTGGTGCACGCGCACAAAGCCCAGCTTGCCGACGTAGGGGTCGATGCTGACCTTGAACACATGGGCCAGCACATGGGCCGCCGCATCGGGCTTGGCGTGCATGGGCTGCGCGGCATCGCCCTCGCCCTTGAGAAAGTCGGGCGGGTTGCCTTCGGTCGGGTGGGGCAGCAGCCGGGCGATCACATCGAGCAGTTCGGCCACGCCCGCGCCCGTGCGCGCAGAGACGAAGCACACCGGGACCAGATGCCCCTCGCGCAGCGCCTGCTCCAGCGGCGCGTGCAGCTCGCCGGGGTCGATGTCGCCGTCGTTCAGATACCGGTCGACGAAGTCGGCATCGACCTCCACCACCTGCTCGACCAGGGCGCGGTGGGCATCCTGCACGGCGCCGAAATCACTGTGCCCCGCGCGGTTGTAGAAGCAATCCACCACCTTTGCCGCCCCCGCATCGGGCAGGTTGAGCGGCAGGCACTCCTTGCCAAACGCCGCCCGGATGTCGGCCAGCAAGGCGGGCAGATCGGCGCCCTCGGTGTCGATCTTGTTGACGATGATCAGCCGGTCGAGCTTGCGCTCGGCCGCGTGCTCCATCATGCGCCGCGCCATCGGCTCGACGCCGGCGGCGGCGCTGATGACGATGGCCGCCGTTTCCACCGCCTCCAGCGCCGGCAGGCTCTGGCCGATGAAGTCGGGCAGGCCGGGCGTGTCGATCAGATGGATGCGGCAGCCGCCATGCTCGGCATGCATGACCGCCGACTGCAGCGAGTGCTGGGCCTTGATCTCCAGCGGGTCATGGTCGCTCACAGTGCTGCCGCGTTCCACGCTGCCGGCCGCCCCGATGGCACCGGTGTGCTGCAGCAGCGCCTCCACCAGCGTGGTCTTGCCGGCCGCCACCGGGCCGACCAGGCAGAGGTTGCGGATGTTTTCGATGGATGGTGTGCTGGATGTAGTCATCGTTGAGTGCTCCTCGAGGGCATCCAGCTTCGCAGGTCGCTTCAACGATGTCTACTGTGGGACGGTCGCGTGGACCGCCGCGGGACAGTGCCGCTCTTGCACGTGCGGATTCAGCGCGGGGCTATGGCCCGCGTTGATGGGCGTAACTGCAGTAGGCCTCTTTGCCAAGCTTGGCGACGCCATAGAGACACACCGCGACGAACCCGGCTATCAAGGTGGTAGCCACGCCGAGACTGGCTCCCAGGAACGTGGCGATGACGCCGACGAGGGCGGTGGTGCCTTTTCCCTCAAGGGCCGCAATTCGCTTCCACAACTCCCGGTAGCGCTTGTCGTCCGTGCACAGGAAGAGGTGCATTTCTGTCTTGACGGCGTCCCAGTATGATTTGTCAGGGCGACGGTCCTCGCCGTGCGGGCCGCTCGTTGAGGCTTGCGGCGACACCGGTCCGCCGTGGTACATGAAGGCCGCGACCTCGTCTTCCGTGTGGACGAGACCGAGTTTCCAGGCGATGAGCGGCGGCGCCGTGGCCGTCAGTTCAGAAAGGTCGATCTCGGACAACAGCGACTGGGTACTCACGATGGCCTCCGATTGGCAAAACACCTGAATCAGGTTGGGCTGCGAAGCGGCCTTGGCGTGAATTGTGGGGTCGCTTTGGCATAAGTGCCAGAAAAAAAACGTTCATGCCAAGGGGTCCGAGAGGATTCTCCACCTCCACCGTGAGCGATCCCTCCGCACAGGTGGGCCCCGCGATACTCCCATGCCTGTCTGGTGAATTCAGCACCAATCCGCGCCTACACCGCCACCGGAGCCTTGATCGCCGGATGGCATTCGTACCCCACGACCTCGAAATCCTCGTACGCGTAATTAAAGATCGACGCCGGCCGGCGCTTGATGCGGAGCGTGGGATAGGGGTAGGGCGTGCGCGCCAGTTGCGTCTGCACCTGTTCGGTGTGGTTGCTGTAGATATGGCAGTCGCCGCCGGTCCAGATGAAATCGCCCACGTCGAGGTCGCACTGCTGCGCCACCATGTGCGTGAGCAGCGCGTATGACGCAATGTTGAAGGGCACGCCCAGGAAGATGTCGGCGCTGCGCTGGTAGAGCTGGCAGCTCAATTTGCCGCGCTCGCCCGGCGCCTGCTGCGGCGCCACGTAGAACTGGAAGAAGGCGTGGCAGGGCATCAGCGCCATCTTGTCGAGTTCGGCCACATTCCAGCTGCTGACGATGATGCGGCGCGAGTCGGGGTTGGTCTTGAGCGTGTGGATGACTTCGCTGATCTGGTCGATGTGACCGCCACCGGGCGTGGGCCAGCTGCGCCACTGCACGCCGTACACCGGGCCCAGGTCGCCATCGGGGCGCGCCCATTCGTTCCAGATGGTCACGCCGCGTTCGGTCAGCCAGTGGTTGCTGCTCGAGCCGGTCAGAAACCACAGCAGCTCGACGATGATGGATTTGAGGTGCACCTTCTTCGTGGTGACCAGCGGAAAGCCTTCGCTCAGGTCAAAGCGCATCTGGTGGCCGAACACGCTTTTCGTGCCCGTGCCGGTGCGGTCGCTCTTGTCCACGCCGTGCGTGAACACATGGCGCATCAGGTCTTCGTATTGGGAGCGGACGGGGCGGGCGGGCACAGGTGTGGTCATGGGGGAATGCGGAAAGGGGTAAATACAGGGTGGGGTTCAAGACCGTGAGCGGACGGTCATTTGGCGGGGTTGAGCGCGCTGGCGGGCCACGCGCCTGACGGCACGGCGGCAGGGGGCACGGGCTCTGCAGGCAGCGCTTCGGTGGCGCGGTAGCCGGTCGTGGCCACGCTGGCGCCATCGTCGAACACCAGCGTTCGCTCGGGCCAGCGCAGCGCGGCGAGTTTGCACTGCGCATCGACCGGCATGCCGGCCTTGCGCGCGGCCCAACGTGCACCGACCGAATAGTCGACGCAAAACACATTGCGCTGCTGGCCGAGCCAGCCAAAGGGCGGGGCCTCGCCGAACAGGCTGGCCTCTTCGTGCGTGGTGGCCAGCGGGTTGGGCACGAAGGGCCGGCGCCAGTAGTGGCCGACCACCACCGGCACGCCATCGGCATAGCTGTCCCACCAGGCCTCGCGTTCGACAAAGCGCCACTTGCCGCCGGCATAGAACGGTTGCGTGCCCAGGCGCTCGACGCCCGAGGTCAGCACCTTGAGCGGGTTGAGCATCGCCTTGAGCAGCTCGTGCTCGCCGTGTGCGCGCAGAAACGGCGGGCGGTGCTGGCTGTCTTCCAGGCTGTGCGGCCAGCGCTGGCGCTCGTCCGCCATGCGGCTGGCGATGTCGCTGTCGCGCGATGTGGTGCGCACCTGCCCTTCCCAGCGGTCGTAGGCGGCGCGCGTGCTGCCGGGCGCCAGCGTGCGCACGGCGGCGATGGCGGCGCTTTGCCAGGCGGCGTGGACGATCCGCAGGTCGGCGCGCTCGAGCGCCACGGGCAGCGGTGCCAGAAAGGCGCGGATGGCGGCGCGCTCGGCGCTCTCGGGGCGGGCGAAAGGCGCGTATTTGTCTTCGTCGCTCGCCACGCGCGCGTCGAAAAACCAGCCCGATCCGTCTTTCGGGTCGTCGCGCAGCAGGTTGATCTCGTGGTTGCCCAGCACTGCCAGCGCGCGCCCGGCGGCGTGCAGCTGCGCCACGCGCGCCAGCACGCCCGGGCTGTCGGGGCCGCGGTCGCAGTAGTCGCCCACGAACACCAGCGTGCGCCCTTGTGCGTGCGCGCCGTCCGGTCCATAGCCCAGGTGCGCCAGCAGCGCCTGCAGCGCGTCGATTTCGCCGTGGATGTCGCCCACGATGTCGAGCGGACCGGGGGGAAGGGGGTGGATGAGGCTCATGGGGTGCACCGTCGGTGCAACAGGTTTTAGGTGTTTTAGGGCTCTAGCGCTTTGCTGGCAAGCGTTAATAGCTACTGAAAAAATAGCATCATGGGGACGCAAGCCCCCTCGGGAAAAACCGCCCGGGGGCGCTCCCGACAGAGCGGGGCAGCGCCGTGGGAAAGGCCCGCCGCCGGTGCCGCGCCCGCCTGCGCGAGCCGCTATTTTAGTTTTTCTGCCCAGCGGCCGTTGTCGCTGCCGCGGCACCCAGCACCCGCCCGGGGTTGAACAGGTTCTGCGGGTCGAGCGCCTGCTTGACGGCACGCATCATCGACAGCGCCACGGGCGACTGGTACTGCTGCAGCTTGTCGGTTTTGAGCGCGCCCACGCCATGCTCTGCCGAGAACGAGCCGCCAAACTGCGCCACGGCGTCATAGACGAGGTCGTTTACACGCGCCTCCTGCGTGGCCAGGAAGGCCCGCGCGTCGCCGCCCTCGGGCGCCTGCACGTTGTAGTGCAGGTTGCCGTCGCCCAGGTGGCCGAAGTTGACCAGGCGCACGCCGGCGATCTCGCGCGCCAGCAGCGCGTCGGTGTGCGCGACAAAGGCGGGGATGCGCGAGATCGGCACCGACACGTCGTGCTTGATGTTCAGGCCTTCCTCGGCCTGCGCCAGCGGAATGCTTTCGCGGATGTGCCAGAGCTGGTGCGCCTGCGCGAGGCTCTCGGCCACCACGGCGTCGCTCACGCAGCCGGCTTCGAAGGCGGTCTCCAGCAGCGACTCGAAACGCGCGCGGGCGTGCGCTTCCGACTCGCTGTCGGAGTTCTCGAGCAGCACGCAGTAGGGCACGTCCGCCTGGTCGATGAAGGGCACGCGCAGCTGCGGCATGTGCTTGTGCACCAGGCCCAGCGCAAAGCGGCCCATGACCTCGAAGCCCGTCAGGCCCGCGCCCAGGTGCTGGTGCGCCAGGCCCAGCAGCGCCACGGCCTGTTCCATCGACGGCACGGCCGCCCAGGCCGTGAGGCGCGCGGCGGGCTGCGGAAACAGCTTGAGCGTGGCAGCGGTGATGATGCCCAGCGTGCCCTCGCTGCCGATCATCAGGTTGCGCAGGTCGTAGCCGGTGTTGTCCTTGCGCAGGCCGCGCAGGCCGTGCCAGATCTCGCCCTGCGGCGTGACCACTTCGAGGCCCAGGCACAGTTCGCGCGTGTTGCCGTAGCGCAGCACCTGGGTGCCGCCGGCATTGGTCGCCAGGTTGCCGCCGATGGTGCAGCTGCCCTCGGCCGCGAGGCTGAGCGGGAACAGCAGGCCGGCCTGACGCGCGGCTTCCTGCACGTTTTGCAGGATGCAGCCGGCTTCGACCGTCATCGTCAGGTTGTCGGGGTCGACGGCGCGCACGGCGTTCAGGCGCGTGAGGCTCAGCACCACCTCGCGGCCCGAGCCGTCGGGCGTGGAGCCGACCGACAGACCGGTGTTGCCGCCCTGCGGCACGATGGGAGCGCCGGCCGCGGCGCAGGCCCGGACCACGGCGGCCACTTCCTGCACGTTGCCCGGGCGCACCACCGCCAGGGCCTTGCCGCGCACGCGGCGGCGCCAGTCCTGCTCATAGGCGGTGAGGTCGCCCTCGGTGAGGAC
>NZ_MWOM01000001.1:0-90288 GCF_012931925.1 Acidovorax sp. SRB_24 | reverse complement strand
TGGCTGGCTTGGCGCTGCGCAGGCGCAGGCGGATGTGCAGCGTGCAGGCGATGAACAGCACCAGGCACAGCGCCACTTCGAGCAGCGCCAGCCAGTTGCCGGGCGCTCGGTCGCTCCAGGCGCGCACCACGCCTTCGGTGAAGTACAGCCACACCAGCAGGCTGACCCAGCGGTAGGTGTACATGCGGTTCTTCAGGAAGCCGGCGAGCGGAATGCACAGCGGCAGCGCCTTGAGCGCCAGCCACGAGCCGCCCGGGCGCAGCGGGGCCAGGAACAGCTCCCAGGCCAGGTTCAACGCGATCAGCGCCAGCAGGCTGGCCACGGCCACGCGGCGTGTGCTGTCCACCAGGGGGGCGGCGGTCGCCAGGGGCGTGGCAAGGGGGCCGGGGGTGGAGTTTTGGAGTGTCATGGCGGTGGCATCATAGCGAGCATGTCCTTGTCCCTACAGACGGCGGTGCAGCGGCTGGAGGCCCTGCTCGCCGACCTTTCGCGCTTTCCCTGGCAAACCACCGCCCAGACGCTGCGCGAGCGCTTTCGCGAGGACCGCCTCGGGCTCACGGCCAGCAGTCTGACCTTCACCACCGTGCTGGCGCTGGTGCCGTTCGTGACCGTGGCGCTGGCCGTGTTCACCGCGTTCCCGATCTTCGGCAAGGTGCAGGGCGGGCTGCAGCGCTGGCTGGTCGACAGCCTGGTGCCCGAGACCATCGCGCGCCAGGTGCTGGGCTACCTCACGCAGTTCGCGGCGCAGGCCAGCGGCCTGGGGGTGGCGGGCTTCAGCATCCTGCTGGCGACGGCGCTGGCGCTGATCCTCACGATCGACCGCACGCTCAACAACATCTGGCGCGTGCGCCGCCTGCGCCCGCTCGGCCAGCGCGTGCTGATCTACTGGGCCGCGATCACGCTGGGCCCGCTGGTGCTGGGCGCGAGCCTGGCGCTGTCGTCGTACGTGGTGTCGGCCTCGCGCGGCCTGGTGCAGACCTTGCCCGGCGGCGTGCGCCTGCTGTTCGACTCGATCGAGTTCCTGGTGCTGGCTGCCGGCATGGCGGGTCTCTACCACTACGTGCCCAACACCCTGGTGAAGTGGCGCCACGCCTGGGTGGGCGGCCTGTTCGTGGCCGTGGGCATGGAGCTGGCGAAGAAGGCGCTGGCCCTCTACATCAGCACGGTGCCGACCTACTCGGTGATGTACGGCGCCTTCGCCACGCTGCCGATCTTGCTGGTCTGGATCTACGTCGCCTGGGTCATCGTGCTGCTGGGCGCGGTGGTCACGGCCTACCTGCCGAGCCTGCTGGCGGGGGTGGCGCGGCGCGCCAGCGGCCAGGGCTGGCAGTTCCAACTGGCGGTCGAGGTGTTGCAGGAATTGCAGCGCGCGCGCCGCCACATCGGCAAAGGCCTGCGCGCCAGCCAGCTCGCGCAACTGCTGCGCGTGGACGTGCTGCCACTGGCGCCGGTGCTCGATGCGCTGACGGCGCTCGATTGGGTGGGGCGAACCAGCGACCTGGAACAGAGCGCTGCCGATGATTCCGAACCGCGCTATGTGCTGCTGGCCGATCCCGAAAGAACCCTGCTGGAGCCCTTGCTGCAGCGTCTGCTGCTGCTTCGCGCCGACAGCCTGGAGCCGCTGTGGGGCAGCGCCGGGCTGGCGCAACTGCATCTGTCGGATGTGCTTCAAAAAGAATAGCTGCTGACGCTTATGGGCAAAGCGCTGGATGGTGATTGAGCCACCGATGCGCCGTGTCAGGGTGCTGCGTCACCGCACCTTGGCGTGGCAGGCCCATCGCGGCACTGCGGAGGGCATCCACTGCCGTTTCCAAGAGCCACTGAAGGCCCTGCAGGTGGCGTCTGAACACCGGGGGTTCGGACTTGCAGGCAGCGCCTTGGAAAATTGAAAGGATGGGCCTGTTGAGCAGGTTCAGGTAAGTCAAGGTAACTCTTTATTCCAAATGGCGGACGGCCTTGCAGGCGGGGCAGCGTGGTGCTAAATCGCACCAGCGGTGAATTTCTCACGCAAGTGATCAGGAGTGCCGGTCGGCCTTTCTCCATCCTTTGTGCAGAGGGCGAATTCCGCTGCAGCGAAGGAGAAAGCCATGAAAAATCTGCAACCCACGCAGGCCGAGGCGCTGAAAGGGGGGCTTCAGGGAGTGGTCATTCTTCCGAATGACCTGGCCTACGACACCGCACGCAAGGTCTGGAACGCGATGATCGACAAGCACCCTGCCGCCATCGTCTGCTGCGCCACCACCGCCGATGTGGTCCATGCGGTGAATTTTGCGCGAGAGCAGGGCCTTCCACTCGCGGTGCGCGGCGGCGGGCACAACATTGCCGGCAGCGCACTGTGCGACGACGGTATCGTCATCGATCTTTCGCAGATGAAGGCCGCACAGGTCGATGCCGCCGCCCGCCGCATCACCATTGAGGGCGGTGCCACGCTGGCCGATTTCGATGCCGCCACCCAGGCCCACGGGCTGGCAACGCCGCTCGGCATCAACTCCACCACCGGCGTCGCCGGTCTCACGCTGGGCGGTGGCTTTGGCTGGCTCAGCCGCAAATACGGCATGAGCGTCGACAACCTGGAATCGGCCGAAGTGGTGACGGCGGCGGGCGAGGTGCTGCGCGCCAGTGCCACCGAGCATCCGGACCTGTTCTGGGCGTTGCGCGGCGGCAGCGGCAATTTCGGCGTGGTGACCCGTTTCGAGTTCGGGCTGCATCCCGTGGGCCCGAACCTGCTGGCGGGTCTGATCGTCTTTCCGATGGCCGAGGCAAAGCGGGTGCTGCAGCAGTACCGCGAATTCATGGACAAGGCGCCCGACGAACTGGCGGTGTGGGTGGTTCTGCGCAAGGCACCGCCGCTGCCGTTTCTGCCCGAAAGCGTCCACGGCCAGGAGGTCATCGTGCTGGCGCTGCTCTACACCGGCGACCCGGCGCAGGGGAAAACGCTGGTCGAGCCGCTGTACCGCTGGGGCACGCCGGCCGGCACCCACGTCGACGTGATGCCCTACGTGGCCTGGCAGAAAGCCTTTGACCCGCTGCTCGCGCCCGGCGCACGCAACTACTGGAAGTCGCACAATTTTTCGGAACTCAAGGACGGATTGTTCGATGCCGTACTCGACGCCATCGCCACCTTGCCATCGCCCCAATGCGAGATATTCTTTGGCGCCATTGGCGGCGCCACCACCCGGCCGGCGCCCGATGCCGCAGCCTATGCCCACCGCGATGCCCGCTACGTCATGAACGTGCACGGCCGCTGGGACGACCGGGCCGATGACGCGCGCTGCATCGGCTGGGCGCGCGACTTCTTCAAGGCGTCGGCGCCCTTTGCCAGCGGCGGTGTCTATGTCAACTTCCTGACCGACGACGAGAGCGACCGGGTGAAGGCGGCCTACGGCCAGAACTACGAGCGGCTGGCGCAGATCAAGCGCCAATACGACCCCGCCAACCTGTTCAGCACCAACCAGAACATCCGGCCCGCCTGACCGCAATCAGCGCGGTTGCAGTCCGGCAAAACTGTTTTTTGGATTCAACGGGCGGCAGGCTCATGCGTTCAAGAAGTCCCGAATGGCCATCAGCGTGCCGTCGGGCGCCTCGGTCATCTGGTGGTGGCCCACGGGCAGGCTGACCACCTGCACGCTCTTTCCGGCCGCGCGCGCGGCGGCGATCAGGCCCTGTGCGGCCTTGGGCGTGGTCATCTGGTCCTGCGCGCCGAGCACGAACAGCACGGGGCAGGCGATCTGCGCGATGGCGGCCTCGCCGTTGGCGTAGCTGTCGCAGGCCATGAAGCCGCGGTGGAACAGGTTGACCTGCGGGTTGCTGCGCAGCACGCGCCGGCCCAGGGCCAGCCCCGCGCCATAGACCCAGGCGCCCGCGCCCGACGGCGGGGCGAGCGTGCTGCGCGAGAACACGTTGACCATGCGCAGCGCCTTCTCGGGCGCATTCAGCGCCGCGTCGATGAGGGCCGGCGACACCTTCATCGGGAAGGCCGTGCCCACCAGCACGAGGTGGCTCGCGCGCGCGCCCAGGCGGGCCGCCGCCTCGAGCGCGATCAGCGAGCCCCAGCTGTGGCCCACGAGCGCGGCTTTGGGCACGCCCACGGCATCGAGCAGGGCGGCGACGAAATCGGCCGCCGCCTCGACGCTGGCCGGCGCCTCGCCTGCGCTGCGGCAGTGGCCGGGCAGGTCGACGGCGAGCACGTTCCAGCCGTGGTGGGCGAGGTAGCGGCTTTGCAGCGCCCAGACGCTGTGGTCATTGAGCACGCCGTGGACCAGCACCGCGGTGGGCTGGGCCGGATTGAAATCCTTGCCGCCGGTGTAGCAGTAGGCGGTGTGGCCGTGGACGTCGACGTACATCACGCACCTGCCTTTTCTGCCGCCTTCAGCGCGCGTTTCAGGTCGTCGATCAGGTCATCCGCATCCTCGAGCCCGATCGACAGGCGGATCGTGCCCTGCGTGATGCCGGCCGCGGCCAGCGCCGCGTCGTCCATGCGCGAGTGCGTGGTGCTGGCCGGGTGGATCACCAGGCTGCGGCAGTCGCCGACGTTGGCCAGGTGGCTGAAGACCTTGAGCGCCTCGATGAACTTCTGGCCCTGCGCGCGCGAGCCGGCGATGTCAAAGCTGAACACCGAGCCGGCGCCGCGCGGCAGCAGCTTTTGTGCCAGCAGGTGGCTCGGGTGCGACTCCAACATCGGATGGCCCACGCGCGCAACGAACGGCTGGCCGGCCAGGAATTCGACCACCTGCTGCGTGTTGCGCATGTGGCGCTCCATGCGCAGCGGCAGCGTCTCGATGCCCTGCAGGATCAGCCAGGCCGTGTGCGGGCTCATGCAGGCGCCGAAGTCGCGCAGGCCTTCGCGGCGCGCGCGCAGCAGGAAGGCGCCGACGGTGCTTTCCTCGCTGAACACCATGCCATGAAAGCCGCCGTAGGGCGCGCTGAGTTCGGGGAATTTGCCCGACCGGTCCCAGTCGAAGCTGCCGCCGTCGACCACGACGCCGCCGACCACCGTGCCGTGGCCCGACAAAAATTTGGTGGCCGAGTGGTAGACCAGGTCGGCGCCGTGCTCGAACGGCTTCATCAGCCAGGGCGAGGTCAGCGTCGAATCGACCAGCAACGGCACGCCGGCTTCGTGCGCGAGGGCGCTGACGGTGGGGATGTCGAGCACGTCCAGGCCCGGGTTGCCCACCGTCTCGCCAAAGAACAGCTTGGTCTGGGGGCGCACGGCGGCGCGCCAACCGTCGATGTCGCCGGGCTGCACGAAGGTGGTGTCGATGCCGAAGCGGCGCAGCGTGTAGTGCAGCAGGTTCTGCGAGCCGCCATACAGCGCCGTGCTGGCGACGATGTGGCTGCCCGCGCCCATGAGCGTGGCGATCGACAGGTGCAGCGCAGCCTGGCCGCTGGCCACCGCGATCGCGCCCACGCCGCCTTCGAGCGCCGCCACGCGCTGCTCCAGCACCGCGGTCGTCGGGTTGCTGATGCGGCTGTAGACGTGGCCGGGGCGCTCCAGGTTGAACAGCGAGGCCGCGTGCTCGCTCGACTCGAAGACGAACGAGGTCGTCAGGTGGATCGGCGTGGCGCGCGCGCCGGTGGCGGGGTCGGGGGCGGCGCCTGCGTGCAGGGCCAGCGTGTCAAAACCAGGGTCGGCGTAGCCGGGCATGAATGTCTCCAAGGTGGGGCGGCGAACGAAAAGCCGTGGCATTGTGGGCTATATTTCCCAGGCACCAGAACAGCGCCACCGCAGCGGCCCCGGAGAACACCATGAAAGTCAGCGACATCCTTCGCGTCAAGGGAAACACCCTCTACACCGTCACGCCCGACGAGCCGCTGGCCCATGCCGTCGATGTCATGGCAGACAAGGACATCGGCTCGCTCGTGGTCATGGAGCACGGCGACCTCGTGGGCATGCTGAGCTTCCGCGAGGTGATCCAGGCCGTGGTGAAGAACGGCGGCAGCCTGGGCACGCGGCTGGTGCGCTCGGCCATGGACGACCACCCCCTGACCTGCACCACCGAGACCGACATGGACGAGGTGCGCCGCATGATGCTCGACCGCCACGCGCGCTACATGCCGGTCATGGACAAGAAGATGCTGATGGGCGTGATCAGCTTCTACGACGTCGCCAAGGCCGTGGTGGACAGCCAGAACTTCGAGAACAAGATGCTCAAGGCCTACATCCGCGACTGGCCGGCCGAGGGTCAGAACGCCTCCACCTGATCCGTGGTTTCGGTAAAAAAAGGGCTGCAGCGCTTGCCAGGCAAGCGTCTGCAGCTATTTTTTTGGGAGTGACCGGTCTGCAGCCGAGGCCGCTGCCGCGGCGCCGCCGCTCGGGGATAATCACGGCCCATGAGCGGCAACACCTTTGGCACCCTTTTCACCGTCACCAACTTTGGTGAATCCCACGGACCGGCCATTGGCTGCGTGATCGACGGCTGCCCGCCCGGCATGGCCTTGTGCGAGGCCGACATCCAGGCCGACCTCGACCGCCGCCGCCCCGGCACGAGCCGGCACGTCACGCAGCGCAATGAGCCCGACGCGGTCGAGATCCTCTCGGGCGTGTACGAAGGCCAGACCACCGGCACGCCGATCGCGCTGCTGATCCGCAACACCGACCAGCGCAGCAAGGACTACAGCAACATCGCCGAGAGCTTTCGCCCCGGCCATGCCGACTACACCTACTTCCACAAGTACGGCATCCGCGACCCGCGCGGCGGCGGGCGGTCGTCCGCGCGCCTGACGGCGCCCACGGTGGCGGCCGGCGCTGTGGCCAAGAAATGGCTGGCGGAAAAGTTCGGTACGCAGCTGCGGGCCTGCATGGTGCAGATCGGCGAGCGCGCGATCCCGTTTGAGGGCTGGGAGCATGTGCCGCACAACCCGTTCTTCGCCCCCACGGCCGACGTGGCGCACCTGGAGGAGTACATGGATGCGCTGCGCAAGGCCCGCGACTCGTGCGGCGCGCGCATCCGCGTGCAGGCCACGGGCGTGCCCGTCGGCCTGGGCGAGCCGGTGTTCGACAAGCTCGATGCCGACATCGCCTACGCCATGATGGGCCTCAACGCCGTCAAGGGGGTGGAGATCGGCGCCGGCTTTGCCAGCGTGGCGCAGCGCGGCACCGAGCACGGCGATTCGCTCACGCCCGGGGGCTTCCGCAACAACAACGCGGGCGGCATGCTCGGCGGCATCAGCACGGGGCAGGACATCGAGGTGCAGATCGCGATCAAGCCGACCAGCTCCATCATCAGCCCGCGCGAGTCTATCGACATCCATGGCCAGTCCGTGCAGGTCGTCACCAAGGGGCGCCACGACCCGTGCGTGGGCATCCGCGCCGCGCCGATTGCCGAGGCGCTGCTGGCGCTGGTGCTGATGGACCACGCGCTGCGCCACCGGGCGCAGTGTGGCGACGTGCACGCCACGCTCGCGCCGATCAAGGCCTCGCTGCTGTAGCGCGGCGCCCGGGGCAGGGCGCTATAAAAATAGAGCTGCTGGCGTAGGCTGCATCAGGGCCTGAGGGCAAAAATACCCAATTTTAGGCGGCTAGCCTGCAGGCGGTCCGCCGGTTCGGGAGTGCGCCTCGCCCATGGAGCGGCGTGCACGCAGCCGCTGGGACTTGCGCCCGGCCGCAGGCGCAGCGCCGTCAGCGCACCTCGTCCACGAGCGTCTTGAATTCGTCGATGTCTTCGAAGCTGCGGTAGACGCTGGCGTAGCGCACGTAGGCCACCTTGTCGAGCTTCTTGAGTTCGCGCATCACCAGCTCGCCAATGCGGCTGGACGGGACCTCGCGCTGGCCCAGGTTGAGCAGCTTTTCTTCGATCCGCTCGATGGCGGAGTCGATCTGCGCGGTGCTCACAGGGCGCTTGCGCAGCGCGATACTGAACGAGCCCAGCAGCTTGGTGCGCGTGTATTCGGTGCGGCGCCCGTCCTTCTTGACGACGACGGGAAAGTTGACCTCGGGCCGTTCATAGGTCGTGAAGCGCTTCTCGCAGGCCCCGCACTGGCGGCGCCTGCGGATGAAGTCGCCGTCCTCGGACACCCGGGTCTCGACGACCTGCGTTTCCTGGTGGCTGCAAAACGGGCACTTCATGTCGGCGCTCCGTACAGCGCCCGGCCGCTCCCGGCCCGCGTCCGCTCCCGCAGCGGGAAGCGGCGGTGCGCGGCGGGGGGCAGGGGCGCGCCAGGCATGCTCAGCGGTAGACCGGGAAGCGCGCGGTCAGCGCGTTGACCTTGGCGCGCACGGCGGCGATGTGGGCTTCGTCGCGCGGGTTGTCGAGTACGTCGGCCAGCAGGTTGGCGGTCAGGCGCGCTTCCTCGTCCTTGAAGCCGCGCGTCGTCATCGCGGGCGTGCCCACGCGGATACCGCTGGTAACCATCGGCTTTTCTGGGTCGTTGGGGATGGCGTTCTTGTTGATCGTCATGTGGGCGTTGCCCAGCACGGCCTCGGCTTCCTTGCCGGTAATGCCCTTGGCGCGCAGGTCCACGAGCATGACGTGGCTTTCGGTGCGGCCGCTGACGATGCGCAAGCCGCGCTCGGTCAGCGTCTCGGCCATGGTCTGCGCGTTCTTCAGCACCTGCTGCTGGTACTGCTTGAACTCGGGTTGCAGCGCTTCCTTGAAGGCCACCGCCTTGGCCGCGATCACGTGCATCAGCGGGCCGCCCTGCAGGCCCGGGAAGATGGCGCTGTTGATGGCCTTTTCGTGCTCGGCCTTCATCAGGATGATGCCGCCGCGCGGGCCGCGCAGGCTCTTGTGCGTGGTCGAGGTGACGACGTCGGCGTGCGGCACTGGGTTCGGGTAGATGCCGGCGGCGATCAGGCCCGCGTAGTGCGCCATGTCGACCATGAAGATCGCGCCCACGTCCTTGGCCACCTTGGCAAAGCGGGCGAAGTCGATGCGCAGGCTGTAGGCCGATGCGCCGGCGATGATCAGCTTGGGCTTGGACTCGTGCGCCTTGCGCTCCATCGCGTCGTAGTCGAGCTCTTCCTTGTCGTTCAGGCCGTAGCTGACGACGTTGAACCACTTGCCGCTCATGTTCAGCGCCATGCCGTGCGTGAGGTGGCCGCCCTCGGCAAGACTCATGCCCATGATGGTGTCGCCGGGCTTGAGGAACGCGAGGAACACGGCTTCGTTGGCCGAGGCGCCGCAGTGCGGCTGCACATTGGCGGCGTCGGCGCCGAAGATCTGCTTGACGCGGTCGATGGCCAGCTGTTCGGCCACGTCGACGTATTCGCAGCCGCCGTAGTAGCGGCGGCCCGGGTAGCCTTCGGCATATTTGTTGGTGAGCTGCGAGCCCTGGGCCCACATGACGGCAGGAGAGGCGTAGTTTTCGCTGGCGATCAGCTCGATGTGGTGCTCTTGGCGCTGGTTTTCGCCCTGGATGGCGGCAAAGAGTTCGGGGTCGGTGTGCTCGACAAGAATATTGCGTTGGTACATGGTGGCAGTCCTGTGAACTGGTGTCCCTTGAAACAAGGGCTGCCCAGGCGAACGGCTGAATCACTCCAGGCCGGAGCCCACAGCGGCACGCTCCCCAGTGGTTTGCCAGAGGCCAAAGCCTCTGCGGGTTCCACGTCAGCGGCGGCGCATCCCGAGCGGGGCGCCGCGCCTATCGCCAGTCGCGTGCCGTGCAAGTGTAGCTGACAGACAGCCCGCCGGTCGGCACGGGCGGACGATGGCCTTGCTCAGAATGCCGACAGCAAGGCTACTTTTTCGCCCGTGCCGGCGGGCGCATTCTCGGGGCGCAGGGCCGCAGGAGGGGCAGCCGGCGCCGACGGTGCCGGTGTCGCGCTGGTTGCCAGCATGCGCGGCGGTGCTGCGGGCACGGCGCGCCCACCGGCCACCTGGCGCAGTCGCGCGTGTTCCGCCAGCACCTTGGCCGCGTAACCACCGTCGCTGGGCAGGTTGGCCGCACCGACGTAGTAGCGCAGGCCGCCTTCGACGGAGCCGGCGCGGGCGATGCATTCGAGCAGGACCTTCACGCCGACGCGCAGGTTCGTCACGGGGTCGAACGCGGCCAGCTGGCCGCCCACGTCTTCGTATTTGTCGGTGTGGATGCGCGTCATGACCTGCATCAGGCCTTGCGCTCCGACGGAACTCTGGGCGAACGGGTTGAAGCTCGACTCCACGGCCATGACGGCCAGGATCAAGGTGGGGTCGAGCTTGGCGCGGCCGCCGGTCTCGTAGGCTTCGGCGACCAGCAGGCTCAGCGGCTCGGGCGCCACGCGGTATTTCTTGCTCAGCCAGTAGGCCACTTTGGCCTGCTCCTTGGGCAGATCCTGCGGGTTGGCTGCCAGCACCCGTTCGCTCGGCTCGGGTTCGGACTCGGTGAGCGCACTCAGCGCGATGGCTTGGCGCGACTGCAACCAGCCCATGAGCTGTTCCTCTCCGCTCTGGCGCAGGTCGGGGCGTGCGACCAAGGTGATGGCCAAGAAGGCCACAGCCAAGCCCAGGAGGGCGAAGCTGTTGTGGGTAATTTCAAGAAAACCTGCGATCACGTCGGCGGCAATAGTGCGCAAGCCAGAGACCATATTTCCTGACGCTGTCATAGCTTTCCTTTCTGCGGCAGGGCCCGGAGAGACGATGCACCACCGAAGTGAAGCGGAATCCGGAGACCTTGCCTGGATTGGTACGCCATCAGATTCGTGTTCGGCGCGCAGCACCTGAAACACAGAATTGACTTAGCCGGATTCGGCAGCGGTTGGGGTTTGTACTAGCCCGTTTCGGGGCTGGCGGATTCTAGGAGTTCATTTAATAGCCCGTCAACACTGTTAACTTCTATTTTTATACAAAAAAAGAATATAAAAACTGTGTTTAAATGCAGTTTTTTGACGGGATGGCGTGCAAATGCCGGGAGAGGGCGCAGAAATTGCACGGCGGCGCAGTACGGAAAATTCAATCGCTTTTTTCACACAATTGACATCAATATTTGAGCCATCTGGGCATTTTTGCTATCGTTGGTTTGCCTGCTTTTGCGGGTATTGCTGAACGAATGCAGACTCGCCCGCCGACCGCATGCAGTGCGAAGGCTGTGGTGGAGAAGCTTCCTAAGCACCCTCGGGGGCAATACCTTGTCCCCTTGCTGCCCGGACTTCCTCTCCGTGCCGCAAACCCGATGGCAAAGACCGTTGTGTCAGCCGTCAGGCCCGGTGGGCTGGCTCTGCGCCGGTTCGCCGGGCTTTCTTGTTTAGCGAAAGTGGGGCACGCACTGCGCGTCTTCTGGTCCAATCTGGCATCTTGACTCACCGGGTTATTCCTGAAGGCTGGCGGCATGAACTTTCTGCACATCACGAGCCACCGCTGGGTGCGGCGCCTGGGCTGGGCGCTGGGGTGCCTTGTGCTGGTTTGGGCCGTGGGGTGGCTGGCCGTGCCTTCATTGGTGCGCAGTCAAGCGCAGAAGCTGGCGTCCGACAAGCTGGGTCGCCCGGTCACGATAGGCCGGGTCGATTTCGTGCCCTGGACGCTGGAGTTGAGCGTGTACGACCTCGCGGTGGCCGCCACCGATGGCGGCTCGCCCCAGCTGCACATTCAGCGCATCTATATAGATGCAGAGCTGCAGTCCCTGCTGCGCTTGGCGCCCGTGGCGGACGCGGTGCAGATCGATGGCCTGACCGTTCGGCTCGCGCAGCGGGCGCCGGGCCGCTACGACATCGACGACATCGTGGCGCGGCTTCAGCAGCAGGCCGATCCGCAGGCCGCGCCACCCCAGTTTGCGCTCTACAACATCGCGGTGCATGGCGGTTCGGTAGACTTCCAGGACGAAACCGTGGGGCGCACGCATGTGTTGCGAGGCCTGGAGCTGCAAATCCCCTTCTTGAGCAACCTGGCATCGCAACGCGAAGTCAAGGTGTCCCCGCACCTGGCGTTCACGCTCAATGGCAGTGCATTCGACTCGCAGGCCGAGGCCACGCCGTTCAGCGAGAGCCAGAAAGCAGAGGCCACGATCCGCCTGTCGGGGCTCGATCTGGCCCCCTACCTTCCCTATCTGCCCGCCAGCCTGCCGCTGCGCCTGCAGGCTGGCGTGGTGGACGCCGACCTGCGCCTGTCTTTCGTCCATGCCCCGAGCGCGGTGGTCAAGCTGGGGGGCCGCCTGCAGGCACGCAAGGTCCGTGTGACCGACACGCTGCAGCACGAACTGCTGTCCTTCGATGCCTTGGCGGTGGATGTGACCGACCTGCAGCCGCTCGCACGCATCGCACGCATCGGCGCCGTGCAGCTCGATGCGCCGCGCCTGGCGGTGCGCAAGGACCGCGCCGGGAAGATCAACCTGGACTGGGGTGGAGCGCACGCTGCAAATCCGCCATCCGCGGTGGCCAGCGTCACCCCCGCGCAGGCCGACTCCGGGGCTGGCGCTGCTGGCTGGCAATTGGCCGTGGCGCGCCTGGCCGTGCGGGGTGCGCAGGTGGATTGGCAGGACGACAGCCTGCCTGCACCGGCCAAGGTCGCGTTGCGGGGGCTGGAGCTGGATGTGTCGTCCGTGGCGCTGCCCTGGTCCAAGCCACTGCGGTTTTCTGGCCAGACGCAGGTGGCGGAAGGCGGCGCCGGGCCAACGGATGCGCGCGTGGTGTTCGAAGGCGAGGCGACAGATCGGCAGGCCAAGGTGGCAGCCTCGGTGCGTGCGCTGCCGCTCGCTTTGGCGGCGCCTTATCTGGGCCAGTGGATGGCGCCGCGCCTGCAGGGTGCGCTCGATGCGGACTTGGGCGTGGCCTGGAATGGCCCGGCGGTGGTCGCGCATGTGGCCCGGCTGACGCTCGACGGCGTGGCGCTTGCCTGTGCGCCGCGTTCCAGTTGTGCCGCTGGCGGCCCGCTGCCTGCGGGCATGGCGATGCGCGCAAAGGATTCGCTGGCCGAATTCCCACGGCTCCAGATCGCCGATGCCCAGGTGGACGTGGCACGGCGCACGGTGCGCGTGGGCCAGCTCGCGCTGACGCAACCGCGTCTGCGGCTGGAGCGCGGTGCCGACCACCGCTGGATGTTCGAGCACTGGCAGGCGGCGCACCCGGCCGCCCAGGGCGCGCGCCACCCGCAGACAGCTGCGGTGCAGGGCGCGCCGTGGAGTGTGCAACTGGCCGATGTGTCGGTGGACGGCGGTGCGCTGGCGTTTCGCGATGCAGCGCAGGCCACGCCCGTGGCGTTCCAGCTGTCTTCGCTGCAGATGCGGCTGAAGGACTTTGCCCCGCTGGCGCAGTCCGCACCGCCGTCGGCGCTGCGCCTGTCGGCGCGCTTGGGCGCGGGGCGCGCCGATCCGGGCCGTGTGGAGTACGAGGGTACGCTCGGTCTGGCTCCGCTGACCGCGCAGGGCAGGGTGCTGGCCACCCATGTGCCGCTGCATGCGTTCGAGCCCTATTTCGCCGAATCGCTCAATGTGGCCATCCGCCGTGCGGACGGCAGCTTCAAGGGGCAGGTGCACTATGCCCAGTCTGGCGCCGGCCCGCGCATCACCGTCCGGGGCGATGCCGCGCTCGACGAGGTGCGCGTTCGCATGGCGCAGGCGGCGGCGGCGACCGAGGCCAGAGCGAGCACGGCGCGCGGCCTGGGGGCAGGCGATGACGAGCTGTTGAATTGGAAGTCGCTGAGCGTGCGCGGCCTGCAGGTGGCGCTGGTGCCGGGGCGGCCGACCACGGTGGACGTCCGCGAGACCGCGCTGAGCGACTTCTTCGCCCGCGTCATCGTGCAGGAAAACGGACGCTTGAACCTGCAGGAGCTGGTGAAGAAGCCGAGCTCGGCCGAGTCTGCCCGCGGCGCTGCGGCCGCTGCACCCGACGGCCGGGGCGCGGAGCCGGTGGTTCGCATCGGCCCGCTCAAGCTCACGGGCGGCCAGGTCCATTTCGTGGACCATTTCATCAAGCCCAACTATTCGGCCGATCTCAGCGACCTCAGCGGCCAGCTCAGTGCGTTTTCTTCCGTCAAGCCTAGCGGCACCAGCGCTCCCGCGATGGCCGATCTGGAGTTGCGTGGTCGCGCCGAGGGCACGGCGTCCCTGGAAATCGTAGGCAAGCTCAACCCTCTGGTCGACCCCTTGGCGCTGGACATTCAGGGCCACATGCGCGATCTGGAGCTGCCGCCGCTGTCGCCCTACACCATCAAGTATGCGGGCCATGGGATCGAGCGCGGCAAGCTCAGCATGGATGTCGCTTACCAGGTCCTGCCCAACGGCCAGCTCACGGCCAGCAACAAGCTGGTGCTCAACCAGCTCACCTTTGGCGAACCCGTCGAAGGCGCGCCGGCCAGCCTGCCGGTGCGGCTGGCCGTGGCGCTGCTGGCCGACCGCAATGGGGTGATCGACCTGGACCTGCCGATCAGTGGCTCACTCAACGACCCGGCGTTCCGCCTCGGGCCGGTGATCTTCAAGGCCATCGGCAACCTGATTCTGAAGGCGGTGACGGCGCCGTTCTCGCTGCTCGCCCATGCCCTGGGCGGGGGCGGGGGCGAGTCGCCGAGCGCGGTCGCCTTCGCGCCGGGCAGCGCGCACCTCGACGACAGTGCGCGCCAGGCGCTCGACAAGGTGGCGCGCGCGCTGACCGACCGGCCGTCTCTGACCATGACCGTGGTGGGCGAGGCCAGTGCAGAGATGGAGCGCGATGCCTGGAAACGCGAGCGCCTGCAGCAGGCCCTGCTGGCTCAAAAGCGCCGCGCCGCGCAGCGCACGGGCCAGGCGGCAGAGACGGTGGCGGCCGTGGAGCCGCAGGAGTACCCGGCCCTGCTCAAGGAGCTGTACCGCCGCGCCGACATGCGCAAGCCGCGCAACCTGGTCGGCATGGCCAAAGACCTGCCGCAGGCCGAGATGGAGGCCATGCTTCTGGACAGCATGGCCGTGCCCGACGACGCCATGCGCGAACTGGCGCTGGCGCGCGGCGTGGCCGTGCGTGACTACCTGGCCTCGCGCCAGTTGCCGCTTGATCGCCTGTTCCTGGGCGCCGCCAAGACGCTGCCCCCGACACCCCAGTGGACGCCCCGTGCGGAGCTCACTCTGGCCCTGCATTGACGTGGGGAAGAGGCACAGATCAAATACCAGCGAAAATAGCCGTTTGGCCTACCATCCAGACGCTGAATCTCCGTAGCGATGGTGGCCGCGCCCGGGGCTGTTCCCGCGCGTCCGTTCCCGACTGAATCCATGTTTCCTTTTCTCTCCCGCAACACAATGTCCGACGCACCCGAAACCCATCCGGCCCCCGCCAAAACTCCCGAAGCGCACCCGCTCGACGCGCTGACCGGTGGCGCCTTTTCGGCCGCCACGTCGGGTGAGCGCGCCTCGCGCATCCGCGAATGGCTCACCACGCAGCCCGCGCCTGAGCAGTTGCAGGAAGTGTTCAAGGAGCTCAGCGGCCGCGACAAGGGCGCGGCCCGCGCGGTGCGCGAGCGCATCGACGAATTGCGCCGCGCCAAGAACCAGGAAGCCATCGCGGCCGAATGGGCCGACAAGGCCCAGGCACTGCTGGCCGCCTCCAAGCTCAACATTGCCGACGCCCTGGCCTGGCAGCGCGATGCGGCCAAAGCCGGCGCACCGCTGTCGCGCGAGCCGCTGTCGCTGCTCAAGGTGCAGCTGGCCGACCGCGTCAAGGTGATCGAAGACCTCCAGCACCGCGTGCAGGTGCAGCGCGAGGCCGCCGTGCTGCTGGCCCAGCGCATCGAAGTGCTGTCGACCAAGTCCTGGCGCGATGCGCAGGCAGCGCTGGAGGTGCTGCGCGCCGACGTGCAGCACTGGCAAGACCAGGCCGAGGCCCTCTCGGGCGATCCCAGCTGGGCCAGCGTGGAAGCGCGCTTTCCGCCGCTGCTCGATGCGTCGCGCACGCAGCTGCTCGTGGTCTGGGATGCCTTCCAGCCCGCCGTGGCCCAGGCCGTGGCGGCGGCAGAAGACGCCCAGGCCGCGCTGCCGCCCGTGCCCGTGTGGGCCGATGAACTGCGCATCGCCCGCGGCGTGCCTGTCGAAGCGCCCGCTGCGGTCGAACGCCCGGCCCGTGCGCCCAAACCCAAGGCCGACCCGGCCGTGGTTGCCAAGGCCGGGCAAGCCGTGCGCGACGCGCTGGCCAAGCTGGAGCAGGAAACGGCCGAAGGCCATGGCAAGGCCAGCGTGGGCGCGGCGGCGGCGCTGCGCGGCGTGCTCAAGGAGCATGGCCGGCACATCGACGCAGCGCTCGAACAACAGGTGCATGCCGCGCTGGTGGCGGCCGGTGAGCTCGAAGGCTGGCAGCGCTGGAGCGCGGACCAGGTGCGCGAGGAGTTGGTGGCCAAGGCCGAGGCCCTGCTCAAGCGCCCTGAGGGCCAGTCGCTTGGCGGGCGCAAGATGCAGGAAACGCTGCGCCAGCTGCGCGAGCAATGGAAGCAGGCCGACCAGGGCGGTACGCCCAACCATGGCCTGTGGAAGAAATTCGATGAAGCCTGTAATGCCGCGCACAAGGTCGTGGAAGCCTGGCTCGACAAGGTGCGCACCGACGCCGCCGAGCACAAGGCGCAGCGCATGGCACTGATCGACGAGGTCAAGGCCTGGGCCGAGACCCCGGCCGCCTCGGGCGACTGGAAGGCCGTCAACCGGGCCCTGCACCAGTTTGGCGACCGCTGGCGCGCCGGCGGCCATGTCGGCGAAAAAATCTTTGCCGAGCTGCAGCCGCTGTGGAAGCAGGCCATTGCCGCCGCCGCCGCGCCGCTCGAAGCCGCGCAAAAGGACAGCCTGGCCCGCCGCCACGCCATGATCGAAGAGGCCGGCGCGCTGGGCGCCGCACCCACGCTGCGCATCGACGCCATTAAGGCCCTGCAGCAGCGCTGGCAGGCCGAGGCGCAAGGCGTGCCGCTGGACCGCAAGCACGAGCAAAAGCTCTGGGATGCCTTCCGCAAGCCCATCGACGAGGCCTTCAACCGCAAGACCGCCGAGCGCGAGAAGGGCGCGGGCGAACCCACGGCGCGCGACCGCGCCGTGCTTGATGCGGCCAAGGCGCTCGACGCGGCCAACGCCACGGGCGATGTCCAGCAGATTCGCGCTGCGATGGCGGCGCTTGAGGCCGCTCTGCGCGGCCAGGCGCAGGAGCGGGCAGAAGCCGATGCGAAGGAGAAATCCAAGCCGAATCAGACACCAGCGCCCGCCAGTGAAGCGCAGGCAGCTATCGAAACCGAAGTGGAATCCGCACCCGACGCCGAATCCGGTGCCGAGGCCCCGGCGGAGGGCGCGGCGCCTGCGCCCAAGCCTCTGGCACGTCCGGTCGTGGCGGTGCGGGGCGACGACCGCCCCGGCATGCGCAAGGAGGCTCCGGCAGCGCTGGGCCGTGGTGGCCGTCCCGGCGACCGGCGCGACGCCCGTCCGGGCCGCGATGCCGGCCGGCCCGACGCGCGCGGTCCGCGCGACGATATGCGCAGCGGCCGCTTTGGCGACCGCCCGGCTTACGAAGACCGCGGCCCGCGCCTCGGTGATGCGGCATTCCGGGCCCAGCGTGACGCCATGGAGCATGCGCAGCAGGCACTCAAGAAGCTCGCCGCCCAGGCCCACGGCGAGGCGCTGACGCAGCTGCTCACGGCGTGGGAAAAGCGCGACGCCGCATTGCTGCCATCGGCGCAGGAAATCGGTGGCCGCGTGACGCCCGCCGTGCGCGGTGCCTGGACGCAGGCGCTGGGCAAGGCGCCTGCGGGCGATGCCTCGCAAGCGCTGCTGCGGCTGGAAATTGCCGCCGAAGCGCCGACGCCGGCCGAGCACCTGTCGGCACGCCGCATGCTGCAATTGCAGCTGCTCACGCGCCGCAACGACCCGGCCCCCACCGAAACCTGGGGCCAGGACGCGGCCACGGTATTTGCCAGTGCGAGCGACGCCGCCAGCGCGCGCCGTCTGCAAAACGTGTTGAAGGCGCTGCTGCGCAAGCAGTGACACAGCCGCAGGCCCGCGTGAGCGGGMGTGCGTTCCCTGGGAGCGCTTGGCATGCCTKTCGAGCGTGCCCCGGGGTTTTGAGGGCGGCACGGACCAGAAAGCAAAAAAGCCGTTGCATRTGCAACGGCTTTTCAGTGTTTTGGTGCCCAGGAGAGGACTCGAACCTCCACGATGTTACTCGCTAGTACCTGAAACTAGTGCGTCTACCAATTCCGCCACCTGGGCATTTCAGGAAAGTCTAAGATTGTATAGTAAAAAAATGAATTCCAGCACAAGTCCTGCGCATTCTTCGGACGAAATTGAAGGCAGTGTGCAGGGGCACCGCGATGGCCACGGCTATCTGATCCGCGACGACGGCCAAGTCGACATTTTCCTGCCTCCCAACGAGATGCGTGCCGTGCTCCACAAGGACCGTGTGCGCGTGCGCATCGTCCGCCAGGACCGGCGTGGCCGGCCCGAAGGCCGTGTGGTCGAGATCATCGAGCGCCCGCCGCAGCCCATCATCGGCCGCCTGCTGCAGGAAAGCGGCGTCTGGCTGGTCGCGCCCGAAGACAAGCGCTACGGCCAGGATGTGCTGATCCCCTCGGGCGCGCTGGCCATGGCCAAGCCGGGCCAGGTGGTGGTGGTGGAACTCACCGAGCCGCCCGCACTGTTTGGCCAGCCCGTGGGGCGCATCACCGAAGTGCTCGGCGAGGTCGACGACCCCGGCATGGAGATCGAGATCGCGGTGCGCAAGTACGGCGTGCCGCACGAATTTTCCGAGGCCTGCCTGGCCGAGGCCTCGGCTTTGCCCGACAAGGTGCGCGTGCAGGACAAGCGCCAGCGCGTAGACCTGACCGATGTGCCGCTGGTGACCATCGACGGCGAAGATGCGCGCGACTTCGACGATGCCGTCTACTGCGAGCCCGCCAAGGTCGGGCGCGGCAAGGGCTGGCGCCTGCTGGTGGCCATTGCCGACGTGAGCCACTATGTGCAAACCGGCAGCGCCATCGACATCGACGCCTACGAGCGCGCCACCAGCGTGTACTTCCCGCGCCGCGTGATTCCCATGCTGCCCGAGAAGCTCTCCAACGGGCTGTGTTCGCTCAACCCCGATGTCGAGCGCCTGTGCATGGTCTGCGACATGCTGGTCAACGCCAAAGGCGAGGTGCACGCCTACCAGTTCTACCCGGCCGTGATGTTCAGCCATGCGCGCATGACCTACACCGAGGTGGCGGCCATTCTGGCCAACACGCGCGGCCCCGAGGCCGCCAAGCGCAAGGAGCGCGTGCCCGACCTGCTGAACCTGCACGACGTGTACCGCGCCCTGCTGATCGCGCGGCGCGAGCGCGGCGCGGTGGACTTCGAGACCACCGAGACGCAGATCGTCTGCGACGACAACGGCCGCATCGAAAAGATCGTGCCGCGCACGCGCAACGATGCGCACAAGCTCATCGAAGAGGCCATGCTGGCCGCCAACGTCTGCAGCGCCGATTTCATCGCCCAGGGCAAGCAGCACGGCCTGTACCGCGTGCACGAAGGCCCCACGCCGGAAAAGCAGGACATCCTGCGCAACTACCTCAAGGCCATGGCCGTGGGCATGACGATCGGCGACAACCCGCGCCCGGCCGAGTTCCAGGCCATCGCCGAGGCCACCAAGGAGCGGCCTGACGCGCAGCAGATCCACACCATGCTGCTTCGCTCCATGCAACAGGCGATCTACACGCCGGCCAACAGCGGCCACTTCGGCCTGGCATTCGAGGCCTATACGCACTTCACCAGCCCCATCCGGCGCTACCCGGATCTGCTGGTGCACCGCGTCATCAGGGCCATCCTCGGCAACACCAAGTACCGCCTGCCGGCCTTGCCCACGCCGGGCGAGGCGCACGCCAAGCTGGCCAAGCGCCTGGCGGCCCGCGTGGCGCCGCCCACGGCGCCCGGCGAGAAGCCGCGCAAGAAGGAAACCGGCGCCGCGCTGGTCGAAACCCAGGCCTGGGAGGCCGCCGGCCTGCACTGCAGCGCCAACGAGCGCCGCGCCGACGAGGCCAGCCGCGACGTGGAAGCCTGGCTCAAGTGCAAGTACATGCGCGAGCACCTGGGCGAGGAGTACAGCGGCGTGGTCAGCTCGGCCACGAGCTTCGGTGTGTTTGTGACGCTGGACGCGATGTACGTTGAAGGCCTGGTGCACATCACCGAGCTGGGCGGCGAGTACTTCAAGTTCGATGAAGCCCGCCAGGAGCTGCGCGGTGAGCGCAGCGGCACGCGCTATGCCATCGGCACGCGGGTGCGGGTGCAGGTCAGCCGCGTCGATCTGGACGGGCGGCGCATCGACTTCCGCCTGGTGACCGACGGCGAGGTCGTGTCCCCGCGGTCGTCCAAGGACCGCTTCGGCGGGCGCGGCGCAGGCAAGGGGGAGCGGCACCATGCAGCGGCGCCGGAAGCGCCGGCCTCGCCTGCCGTCCCCGAGCACCTGGAGTTGGAGGAGCCGGAGGTCTACCGCAAGCCCGGCAAGCCTTCCACCCAGAAGGCGGCGTTGCTCACCAAGGCGGCCCAGGCCGGCGACGGGGACAGGCCCGCCAAGGGGGCGAAGGGCAAAGGGCGCGGCACGCGCTCCTGAGGTGGCGTGGCGATGGCGGCGCCGCGCCCGCCGCGTGCCGGGGCTGCGCCGTCGGCACGGGCTTCCGATGGGTGTGCTACATAAAATATAGCTGCCAGTGCTTTACCAGAAAGCGTTAGAGGCCTTTTTCATTCAAATCCCATGCCATGGACCGCCAGCCGGCTGGCGGTCAGGGCCTGCTCTGCGGGCCACTGGTCGGCGGCGAGCCCATGCGCGAACACGGCGGCCACGGCGGCCTGCGGTGCGCTGGCACCGCCGGCCAGGCCCGCGCCCACCATGCCGGCCAGCACGTCGCCCGTGCCCGCGGTGGCCAGCCGCGCGTTGCCGGTGGGGTTGATGTGGGGCGCCCGTCCGGGCGCGGCCACCACGGTGCCCGAGCCCTTGAGCACCACGGCGCAGGCGAAGCGCTCGGCCAGCCGCTGCGCCGCCGCCAGCCGGTGCGCCTGCACCTCGGCCGTCTCCTGCCCCAGCAGGCGTGCGGCTTCCAGGGGATGGGGGGTGAGCACCGTGCTCTGGCCACGCTGCGCGCGCGCGCCCAGCGCTTCCTGCAGCGCCGTGTCGGCGGCCACCGCATTGAGCGCGTCGGCGTCCAGCACCAGGCGCGGCGCGCGCGCCAGCACCGGCGCCAGCACGGCGCGCACCGCTTCGCCGCCGCCGCAGCCGCACACCACCGTGAGGTGCTCCAGGGGCAGCACGCCGAAATGGCGCAGCATCAGCTCGGGCTGCTGCGGATCGAGCTCCAGTCTGCCGGCATCGAGCGGGGCCAGCAGCACACGGCCCGCGCCGCTGTGCAGTGCCGCGCGGCCCGCCAGCAGCGCTGCGCCCGACATGCCCATGCCGCGGGCCTGCAGACCCTCGCCGCCGACCACGGCCACATCGCCGTAGCTGCCTTTGTGGCTGGCATGGGGGCGCGCCGCGGCGGGCGGCGGGCCGGCCAGCCAGGCGCTGGCGGGCTCCCCGCCGGGGTCGCAGGCCAGGTCGTCGAACCAGACCGTGCCTGCGGCATCGCGCCCCGCGCCGGTGAACAGCCCGGGTTTGAGCGTCAGCAGGCTCAGCGTGTGGCGCGCGGCCGGCGCCACGGCATCCGGTGGGGTGTCGGCAGCAAACCCGGGGGCGTACTGGCCGGTGTCCGCCTGCAGGCCACTCGGCAGGTCCACGGCCAGCAGCGGGGCTGCGCTGCGGCGCAGTTGCCGCAGCACGCTCAGCAGCGGGCTCTGCGGGTCGGGCGCGGCGCGGCGGTCGCCGGGCGCCAGGCCCAGTCCGAGCAGGGCGTCGATGCACAGGTCGTTCGGGCCCAGTTGCGCCGGCGCGCCGTCGCTGAATGGCACCCCGGCGGCGCGTGCGCGCTGCCACGCTTGCCGGGCGTCTTCGGGGGCCCGTTCAGGGGTGCCCAAGCATGTCACCACCACCTGCAGCCCGTGCCGGTGCAGGTGGATGGCGGCTTCCAGGCCGTCGCCCCCGTTGTTGCCCGGGCCGCAGGCGATCCAGACCGTGCGCGCGTGCGGCGCCAGCGCCCGTGCCAGGTGCGCCACGGCGAGGCCCGCGCGCTGCATCAGCGTGTGTGCGGGCAGCGGGGTGGCGCACAGGCGTTCAATGCGCTGCGTGGCGGCCGTGCCAAATAGCGGGCGCGCGTGGCCGGGCGTGATGCGGTGCATGGGCGGTGCGGGTTGGGGACGAAAACCGCATTGTGCCTTTGGGCCCGTGGCCGGCGCGCTCAAAAACGCTGGGCGTCCAGCCCGTCGAGGCTGACGTCGGGCGCGCGCCCGGCCACGGCGTCCGCCAGCGCCCGGGCGCTGCCGCAGGCCAGGGTCCAGCCGCTGGCGCCGTGGCCGAGGTTGAGCCACAGCCCGGGCCGGCCGCTGGCGCCGACCACCGGGGGGCCGTCGGGCAGGGTGGGGCGGGCGCCGCGCCAGACCTGGAGGCTGCCCGAGAGCTGGGCGCCGCCCGGAAACCAGTCGCTCAGCACCCGGTAGAGCATGCGCAGCGTGGCGCCGTGCGGATCGGTGCCGCGGCGCCCGAGTTCGGCGCCGCCGCTGACGCGCACGCGCTGGCCCAGGCGCACGATGCTGGCCTGGTGGCGCGCATCGACGACCGCGCTGTGCGGCGCGTGCAGGGCCTCGCGCAGGGGCGCGCTGATCGAGCAGCCGTGCAGCGCCACCAGCGGCAGGCGCAGGCCCAGCGGGCGCAGCAGGGCAGCGGAGGCGACGCCCGCGCACAGCACCACCGCATCGAAGCGCCGCGCGGTGGCTTCGCCCTGCACCTGCACGCCGGCCGGCGTGTGGGCCAGTGCGGTGATGCGGGTGTTGAAGTGGAACTGCGCGCCGAGCTGCTGCGCGGCCTGGCGCAGCAGCAGGGCGAACTGGCGGCAGTTGCCGGCCTCGCCGCCGGGCAGGTGCAGGGCGCCGGCCAGCGGGGTCTCGCTCGAGAGGCCGGGCTCGATGCGGCGGGCGGCATCGGCATCGATTTCGTGGGCCACGGTGCCGGCGTCGCGCAGCGCCTGCACGACGGGCTGCAGCGCCGTGGCGTCGGCGGGCGTGCGCAGCAGCAGCAGCATGCCGGTGCTGCGTTCGAACTGCAGCTCCAGCGCATCGGACAGCGCATGGAGCCGGGCGTGGCTGTAGCGCGCCAGGCGCTCCAGCGCCTGCAGCGGCGGCTGAGGTGTGGCGCTGTGTGCGTAGGCGCGCGCCGCGCGGCGCCAGCGGCGCAGCCAGTCCAGGTCGGTGCAGGACAGCGCACGCCCCAGGCGCAGCGTGGCCCGTGCGCCCCAGACGGAGGGGCCTTGGGTCGCGCCCGGGGCCGCCCAGGGTACGAGGGGGCCGGGCGCCAGCAGTGCGCCGGTGGCAAAGCTGGCCTCTTCGGCGGCGCTGCTGCGCGCTTCAAAGACGCTCACGCTGTGCCCGTCGCGGGCAAGCTCGTACGCAGTGGTGACACCGACGATGCCGGCGCCCACAATGGCAATGTTCATGAATGAGGGTGTTTTTGGCCTCTAGCGCAATGCAGTCCTGCGCTAGCAGCTATTGTTTTTGTAGTATTTTCTCGGCCTGCAGGCCCACATTAAGCACCGCATCATCGTGCAGTGCAGCATGCCAGACCATCAACCCCACGGGCAGTTCCCCGGCCACGTGGCAGGGCAGCGACAGCGCGCAGCCGTCGAGCATGTTGACCACGCTGGTGTTGCGCAGCAGTAGGGCGTTGGCGCTGAAGAACGCGGCATCGCGTTCCGCGTCGTGGTCCGGGTCCCGGCCGTCGGCGGGAGCGACCAAGGCGATGGGGGGCGCCACCATGGGCACGGTGGGCGAGAGCAGGGCGTCGAACCCGGCCATGGCGGTCTCCATGCGCGCGATCCAGTCGCGGCGTGCGCGCAGCAGGTCGATGTAGTCGGCTGCCAGCATGGTGGCGCCGCGTTCGATGCGGCTGCGCACGCGCGGGTCATAACGATCGCCGCGCGCCGCCAGTAGCTGGCGGTGCCAGGCA
This sequence comes from Acidovorax sp. SRB_24, assembly GCF_012931925.1. Classification (NCBI taxonomy): domain Bacteria; kingdom Pseudomonadati; phylum Pseudomonadota; class Betaproteobacteria; order Burkholderiales; family Comamonadaceae; genus Acidovorax; species Acidovorax sp. SRB_24. Next base: position 66,398 of record NZ_MWOM01000001.1, on the reverse strand, counting down.
TGGCTTTCGGCGGCGGAGAGGCTGCCGTTGGCCTGCATGTCACCCAGTTCGCCCACCTCGGGCAAAGCCATTTCCACAATGGGCGCGCCGGCCTGGCGCAAGGTGTCGAGCGTGCGCGCGAAGGCGTGGGCCACGGTCGGGTCCAGTCCATCGAGAAAAACGCTCTGGGGCACCGCCAGCCGCCATGCCGACAGCGGCGCCGGGCTGCGCGTCACGCGCCGCGCCGCCAGGATCTCGTGCGCGGTGACCGCGTCGCGCACGGAGCGCGTCACGGCGCAGGCGGTGTCGAGCGTCGAAGACAGCGGCACGGCGCCCGTGGTCGGCACGAGCCGGGCCGTGTTCTTGAAGCCGACGATGCCGTTGAGCGCGGCCGGAATGCGGATCGAGCCGCCGGTGTCCGAACCCAGCCCGATGAAGGCCGCGCCCGTGGCCACCGACACGCCCGCACCCGACGAGGAGCCGCCCGGCACGCGGGCCGGTCCGGGCAGCGCGCCGCTGCGCGCGTCCCAGGCGGCCGGCGTAGCGCAGTGCGGGTTGGTGCCGACGCCCGAAAAGGCGAACTCGACCATGTGCGTGCGCCCGATGAGGGCCGCGCCGGCCGCGCGCAGCCGCGCCACGGCAGCGCAGTCGGCCTGTGCGGCGGGGGCGTCGGCCAGCACCACGCTGCCGGCCGGGGTGGGCTGGCCCTGGAGGTCGAACAGATCCTTGACCGACACCGCGAGGCCGGCCAGCGGCAGGTGCTGCACTTTTGGGTCGGCCGCGGTGGCGCGGGCCGCATCGAACAGCGTGCGCGTCCATGCCGGCGCGCACGCGGGTGCCTGGGCTGCGGCGATGCAGCGCTCCATTTCGGCAGTGGCGCTGGTCTGGCGTGCCTGCAGCATGCGCCGCGTGGTGTCAATGTCTTGGAGCATGGCTGTGCTAGAATCTTTGGGTTTTGCTGGACCGTGGAAGCTTGTGGCGCGTGGCGCTTGGGGTGGCTGCGCTTTGGCAAGGCAAATAGCAAACCAGCCCTATCAAGGTGTTGCTGCCCCTGGCGGGCCGCAATGGAAGGGCTGGATTTTAGACCCAACCTTTGGAGAATTCTCATGTCCGTTACCATGCGCGAAATGCTGGAAGCCGGTGTCCACTTCGGTCACCAGACCCGTTTCTGGAACCCCAAGATGGCCCCGTACATCTTCGGCCACCGCAACAAGATCCACATCGTCAACCTGGAAAAGTCGCTGCCGATGCTCCAGGACGCGGCCAAGTTCGCCAAGCAGCTGTCGGCCAACCGCGGCACGATCCTGATGGTCGGCACCAAGCGCCAGGCCCGCGACACCATTGCCGCCGAAGCCGCGCGCGCTGGCGTGCCTTTCGTGAACCAGCGCTGGCTGGGTGGCATGCTGACCAACTTCAAGACCGTGAAGACTTCGATCAAGCGCCTCAAGGACATGAAGGCCCAGCAAGAAGCGGGCCTCGAGTCGCTGAGCAAGAAAGAGCAGCTCATGTTCACCCGCGAAATCGAGAAGCTGGAGAAGGACATCGGCGGCATCCAGGACATGGCCGCGCTGCCCGACGCCATCTTCGTGATCGACGTGGGCTTCCACAAGATCGCCGTCGCCGAAGCCAAGAAGCTGGGCATCCCGCTGATCGGCGTGGTCGACACCAACCACTCCCCCGAAGGCATCGACTACGTGATCCCCGGCAACGATGACTCGGCCAAGGCCGTGGACCTCTATGCCCGCGCCATTGCCGATGCCATCCTCGCAGGCCGCAACGATGCGCTCAACGACGTCGCCAAGGCCGTGGTCAGCGAAGGCTCGGACGAGTTCGTGGAAGTGGAAGAATCCGCCGCCTAAGCCCCGGGCCGCGCGAAGCATCGCGAGAAAAAGAGGGGCTCATTTGGCCCCCTTTTTTTATCTTGAACCGATTGAATTGAATACGGAGAAACACAGATGGCTGCAATTACCGCAAGCATGGTCGCCGAACTGCGCGCCAAGACCGACGCCCCCATGATGGAGTGCAAGAAGGCCCTGACCGAGGCCGAGGGCAACATGGACAAGGCCGAAGAGCTGCTGCGCGTCAAGCTCGGCAGCAAGGCCGGCAAGGCCGCTTCGCGCGTCACCGCCGAAGGGGTGGTAGCCAGTACGATCAACGGCACCACGGGTGCACTGGTCGAAGTGAACTGCGAGACCGATTTCGTCACGAAGAACGACAGCTTCATCGCCCTGGTGCAGGCCGCTGCCGACCTGATCGCCCAGCACAACCCCGCCGACGTGGCCGCCCTGGGCGCGCTGCCCTATGAGCAAGACAGCTTCGGTCCCACGCTCGAAGACGTGCGCAAGGGCCTGATCGGCAAGATCGGCGAGAACATGTCGTTCCGCCGCTTCAAGCAATTCTCGGGCGGCAGCAAGCTGGCGTCTTACCTGCACGGCACGCGCATCGGCGTGGTGGTCGAGTACGAAGGCGACGAAGTGGCCGCCAAGGACGTGGCCATGCACATCGCCGCGATGAAGCCCGTGGCCCTGACCAGCGCCGACGTGCCGGCCGAGCTGATCGAAAAAGAGCGCTCGGTGGCAGCCGCCAAGGCCGACGAAGACAAGAAGGCTGCCGAATCCGCAGGCAAGCCCGTGCAGTCCGATGAAATCGTGGCCAAGCGCATCGAGGGCGGCGTGCAGAAGTTCCTCAAGGAAGTCTCGCTGTTCAACCAGCCCTTCGTGAAGAACGACAAGCAGACCGTCGAGCAGATGCTCAAGGCCGCCGGCACCACCGTCAAGGGCTTTACCCTTTACGTCGTCGGTGAAGGCATCGAGAAGAAGGTCGACGACTTCGCCGCCGAAGTGGCCGCCCAGGTCGCCGCCGCCAAGGCTTCCGCCTGATCGCAGACCCCAGCCGCCATCCCTTACCGCATCTGACCCACGGAGAATCCCCCATGTCCATCGCTACGCCAGCCTACAAGCGTATTTTGCTCAAGCTGTCTGGTGAGGCGCTGATGGGGGACGATGCGTTCGGCATCAACCGCGCCACCATTGTCCGGATGGTGGAAGAGGTGGCCGAGGTCACCCGCATGGGGGTCGAGGTCGCCGTGGTGATCGGTGGCGGCAATATCTTTCGCGGCGTCGCGGGCGGGGCGGTCGGCATGGACCGCGCCACCGCCGACTACATGGGCATGCTGGCCACGGTGATGAACGCGCTGGCCCTGGCCGATGCCATGGTCAAGCAAGGCGTCACCGCGCGCGTGATGTCGGCCATCTCCATCGAGCAGGTGGTCGAGCCCTATGTGCGTCCCAAGGCACTGCAGTACCTCGAAGAAGGCAAGGTGGTGGTGTTCGCTGCCGGCACCGGCAACCCCTTTTTCACCACCGACACGGCGGCCGCGCTGCGTGGCGCCGAAATCGGTGCCGAGCTGGTGCTCAAGGCCACCAAGGTGGACGGAGTTTATACCGCCGATCCGCACAAGGATCCCACGGCCACGCGCTACACGAAACTCAGTTTCGACGAGGCCATGGCCCGCAACCTGGGCATCATGGATGCCACGGCCTTCGCCCTGTGCCGCGACCAGAAGCTGCCTGTGAAGGTGTTCTCGATCGTCAAGCCCGGTGCGCTCAAGCGCGTGGTGATGGGTGAAGACGAAGGCACGCTGGTTTACGCTTGACGGCTGCGCGCGCGCCACGCGGTGTGCGGCGTGCACGCAGGCCCCGGACTTGAGGAGAAAACATGACTGTCGATATCAAGAACAACATGGAAGCCAAGATGGAACAGTCCATCACGGCGTTCAAGAACAACCTGCTGAAGATCCGCACCGGCCGTCCCAGCCCGGCGCTGCTCGATTCGGTCCACGTCGATTACTACGGCTCCATGGTGCCGCTGAGCCAGGTCGCCAACGTGCAGCTGCTCGACGCCCGCACGCTGAGCGTCCAGCCCTGGGAGAAGGGCATGGGCGCCAAGATTGAAAAGGCCATCCGCGAAAGCGATCTGGGGCTGAACCCGGCCTCGATGGGCGACCTGATCCGCGTGCCCATGCCGCCGATGAGCGAGGAGCGGCGCAAGGAAATGACCAAACTGGCGCGCAACGAAGGTGAATCGGCCAAGATTGCCGTGCGCAACCTGCGCCGCGACGCCAACGAGGCGGTGAAGAAGCTGGTCAAGGACAAGCTCGCATCCGAAGACGACCAGAAACGCGCCGAGGCGGACATCCAGAAGGTCACCGACCGGCACATCGCCGCCATCGATGCCTTGGTGGCTGCCAAAGAGCACGACATCATGGCCGTCTGAGGCCGACGGCCTTGCCCGCATCTCTTGCCCCCGCGCCGGGGCTGCCCCACCACATTGCCATCGTCATGGATGGCAACGGCCGCTGGGCCAAGCGCCGCTTCCTGCCGCGCTTGGCGGGGCACCAGCAGGGCGTCGATGCGCTGCGGCGCTGCGCCCAGGCCTGTGCGCGCCGCGGCGTCGGCGTTCTCACGGTGTTTGCGTTTTCCTCTGAAAACTGGAGCCGGCCCGCGGACGAGGTCTCCGGCCTCATGGAGTTGCTGGCACTGGCGCTGGCGCGCGAGGTGCCGCAACTGGGGCGCGATGGCGTGCGCCTGCACTTCGTCGGCGAGCGCGCCGGTCTGTCCGACAAGGTGCGCCGGGGCCTTGAGCAGGCCGAGTCCGGCACCGCCCACAACACCCGCCTGGTGCTCAACGTGTGCTTCAACTATGGCGGGCGCTGGGATATCGCGCAGGCTGCGGCCACGCTGGCGGCGCGCGGCGAACCGATCACCGAGGCCAGCCTCAACGGGGCGATGGCCCTGGCCCATGTGCCCGATCCCGACCTGCTGATCCGCACGGGCGGCGAGATGCGCCTGAGCAATTTTCTGCTATGGCAGGCCGCCTATTCCGAGCTGGTGTTCAGCGACCGCCTCTGGCCGGAGTTCGCCGAGGCAGATTTAGATAACGCCATCGCCGCTTACCAAGCGCGCGAGCGCCGCTTTGGTAAAACATCCGACCAAGTTGTGTCCGAGCACCCGCCTGCGGTGCGCACCTGAAGGGCCCCATGCTGAAACAGCGCGTTATCACTGCCCTGGTATTGCTGGCGATTTTGCTGCCCGCACTGTTCTATCCGTCGCCCTGGCCGTTCGCCGCCGTGGTTCTGGTGCTGATGGCGGCGGGCGCCTGGGAGTGGGGGCGCCTGAATGCACTGGGTATGGCCGCTTCGTGCGCTGTGGGCGCAGCCTGTGTCGCACTGTGCGCCCTGAGCTGGAGCCTGGGCTGGCTGCAGCGCCCCCTGACCGCCTTGTGGGTGGTGGGCGGCGCAATGTGGGTTCTGGGCGGCGCCTGGCTGCTGCATGCGGGCGTGCCAGGCTGGCCGCGCATTCCCGCCGCATTTCGGCTGGTGGGTGGCGTGCTGGCGCTGTGGCTGGCCTGGCTGGCTGTGGTGCAGGCGCGCATGGCCGGCGTCAACTTTTTGCTGTCGGTGCTGCTGCTGGTCTGGGCTGCCGACATCGCGGCGTACTTTGCGGGCCGCGCCTTTGGCCTGCGCTTCACCAAAAACAAGCTTGCGCCCAGCATCAGCCCCGGCAAGAGCTGGGAAGGCGTCTGGGGCGGCATCGCGGGGGTGCTGCTGCTGGCGCTGGTCTGGGTCGCCGCCGATGCCGCACTGCAGGCCGCCGTGCCCAGCTTCTATACCCGCCTGGTGCGCCAGGGCTGGTGGCTCTTGCTGGTGGCCGTGCTGTTCATGGCCGCGATGAGCGTGGTCGGTGACCTGGTCGAGTCGCTCATCAAGCGCAGCGCCGGGGTCAAGGACAGCAGCGGGCTGCTGCCGGGGCACGGCGGCGTGCTCGACCGCGTGGACGCGCTGTTGCCCACGCTGCCGCTGGCAATGATGATCTATTCCCTAGTACACGCATGAAACAACGCCTGACGGTTCTGGGCTCGACCGGCTCGATTGGCACCAGCACGCTTGACGTGGTGGTGCGCCACCCCGAGCGCTTTGAGGTGTTTGCGCTGAGTGCTTGCACCCAGGTGGACCTGATGCTGGCGCAATGCGCGCAGTTCCAGCCGCGCTATGCCGTGATGGCGAGCGCGCCGCACGCCCGCTTGCTGGCCGAAAAAATCAAGGTAAATGGGCTTGAAACGCAGGTTCTGCAGGCGCAGGATGCTCTTGAAACGATAGCATCCCATTCAGAAGTCGATGCCGTGATGGCGGCCATCGTCGGCGCGGCCGGCCTGGCGCCCTGTCTGGCGGCCGCGCGTGCCGGCAAGCGCCTGCTGCTGGCCAACAAGGAGGCCCTGGTCGTCGGCGGCGAGGTCTTCCTGCGTGCCGTGCGCGAGGGCGGCGCCACGCTGTTGCCGATCGACAGCGAACATTCGGCCATTTTCCAGTCGCTGCCCGAAGACCCCGCCATGTGGGCGCAGCGCGTGGACAAGATCATCCTGACGGCGTCCGGCGGACCGTTTCGCCAGCGCGCGCCGGGCAGCCTGCGCGACGTCACGCCCAGCGAAGCCTGCGCCCACCCCAACTGGGTCATGGGGCGCAAGATATCGATCGACTCGGCCACCATGATGAACAAGGCGCTGGAGGTGATCGAGGCGCGCTACCTGTTCGGCCTGGCGCCCGCGCAGTTTGATGTGGTGATCCACCCGCAAAGCACCATCCATTCGATGGTGCAGTACCGCGACATGTCGGTCGTCGCGCAACTGGGCACGCCCGACATGCGCGTGCCGATCGCGTACGGCCTGGCCTGGCCCGAGCGCGTGGCCTCTGGGGCTGCGGCGCTGGACTTTCATGCGCTCAGCGCCATGACGTTCGAGGCCATCGACGACCATGGCCACCCCGAGCGCTTCCCGGGCCTGCGCCTGGCGTGGGAGGTGCTCGCCGCACCGGCGGGCACGACGGCGGTGCTCAATGCCGCCAACGAGGTGGCCGTGGCCGAGTTCCTGGAGCAACGCATCCGCTTTGACCAGATCCACGCCGTCAACCTTGCAACTTTGGAGGCTGTGCAGCCGTCCAATCCGGATTCCCTGGAAGCCTTGCTGGCCCTCGATGCGCGCGCGCGCGCTGCGGCGCTGCGCAGCGCGGGCCGCATGGCAACCTGAATCCCGGTCCTGACCCTGGAGCGCCCACCATGCTGACCGCTGTTGCTTTCATCGTTGCACTGGGGGTGTTGATCGCGGTGCACGAATACGGCCACTACCGCGTGGCCGTGGCCTGTGGTGTCAAGGTGCTGCGTTTTTCGGTGGGTTTCGGCCCGTCGGTGCTGCGCTGGCAGCCCCCGAACTCGCCCACCGAATTCGTGCTCGGTGCGTTCCCGCTCGGCGGGTATGTGCGCATGCTCGACGAACGCGAGGCCCCGGTGCCGCCCGAGGAGCGGCACTTGGCTTTCAATGCCCAGCCGCTGCGCGCGCGCGCCGCCATCGTCGCGGCCGGGCCGGCAGCCAACCTGCTGCTGGCCATCGTGCTCTATGCCGCCGTCAACTGGAGCGGAGTCGAGGAGCCCATGGCCTACCTGGCCAGCCCCGTCGAAGGCTCGGTCGCGCAATCGGCGGGACTGCACGGCGGCGAACTGGTGCGCAGCGCCGCTCTGGGCGCAGACGATGCGCGCCCCGTGCGCTCGTTCGAGGACCTGCGCTGGCTGCTCACCCGTGCCACGCTCGACGGCGTGCCCGTGCGGCTGGAGCTGGAGCCCCGGCCGGGCGCCGCGCTGCGTTCGGTGGTGCTGCCGTTGGACCAGGTCGACGCGAGCCAGGCCGACGCGCAACTCCTGCGCAAGGTCGGCATCCTGGGGCCTTGGACGCGCCCGGTCATCGGCGAGGTGGTGCAGGGGGGGGCGGCACAGCGTGCCGGCCTGCGCGCCGGAGACCTCGTGCTGCGCATCGGCGCCACCAGCGTGGTGGATGGGCAGCAATTGCGCGAGCTGATACGCGCTTCGGTGCGCGGCGCGCAGCCCCTGTCCCAGGCATGGCGCGTGGAGCGCGGCGGGCAGGCGCTGGACCTGGAGGTCACTCCCGATGTGCTGCAGGAGGCCACCGGCGCCATAGGCCGCATCGGCGCCTATGTCGGCGCGGCGCCGCAATTCACCACGGTGCAGTATGGGCCGCTTGAGGGCCTGTGGGGCGGGGTCACGCGCACCTGGGAGGTGTCCTTGCTCACCGTGCGCATGATGGGCCGCATGGTGGTAGGCGAGGCATCGCTCAAGAACCTGAGCGGACCGCTGACGATTGCCGACTACGCAGGTCGCTCGGCCAGCATGGGGCTGACGCAGTACCTGGTGTTTCTGGCGCTCATCAGCGTCAGCCTGGGGGTGCTGAACCTGCTGCCCTTGCCCGTCCTCGACGGAGGGCACCTGATGTATTATCTTTGGGAAGGCGTGACCGGCAAGGCCGTGTCCGACGCCTGGATGGAGCGCTTGCAGCGCGGCGGCATTGCGGTGCTGCTGCTCATGATGTCCATCGCCTTGTTCAACGATATCACCCGGCTCTTTGGCTAATCTTCTGTCCGCCAGTGTGTGGCCTTGGCGGCACCGGCTTCATTCATGAAAAAACACATCCATCGCTTTGGCGTGCGCACCGCGTCAGCCGTTGCCGCCATGATTTTTGCCGCCCAGGCGGCATGGGCCCTGGAGCCGTTCAAGGTCCAGGACATCCGGGTCGAGGGCCTGCAGCGCGTCGAGCCGGGAACCGTCTTTGCCTCCATGCCGGTGCGCGTGGGCGATGAATACAGCGACGAAAAAGGCGCTGCAGCGATCCGTGCGCTGTTTGCGCTGGGGCTGTTCAAGGACGTGCGGCTGGAAGCCAGTGGCAACGTGCTCGTGGTGGTGGTCGAAGAGCGCCCCACCATCGCCGATGTGGACTTTGCCGGTGCGCGCGAATTCGACAAAGAAGCGCTCAAGAAGAGCATGCGCGACGTCGGTCTGGCCGAGGGGCGCCCGTTCGACAAGGCGCTGGCCGACCGGGCCGAGCAGGAACTCAAGCGCCAGTACCTGAACAAGAGTTTTTATGCAGTCGACGTGGTGACGACCGTGACACCGATCGAGCGCAACCGCGTCAACCTCACCTTCACCGTGGTCGAGGGCGAGCCGGCGCGCATCAAGGACATCCGCATCGTCGGCAACCAGGCGTTCAGCGAATCCACGCTCAAGGGCCTGTTCGAGCAGGACACCGGCGGCTGGCTGAGCTGGTACACCAAGTCCGACCGCTACGCACGCACCAAACTCAATGCCGACCTGGAAACCCTGCGCTCCTACTACCTGCAGCGCGGCTATCTGGAGTTCCGCATCGATTCCACCCAGGTGGCCATTTCGCCCGACAAGCAGGATATCTCGGTCACCGTGAATGTCACCGAAGGCCAGCGCTATGTGGTCTCGGGCGTCAAGCTCGAAGGCAACTACCTCGACCGCGAAGACGAGTTCAAGTCGCTGGTCACCATCCGGCCGGGCGAGCCGTACAACGCCGACGAAGTGGCGGCCACCACCAAAGCTTTCACCGACTATTTCGCCAATTTCGGCTTTGCGTTCGCGCGGGTCGAAGCCGTGCCCGAGGTCGACCGCGCCAACAACCGCGTCGCCTTCGTGCTGCAGGCCGAGCCAGCGCGCCGTGCTTACGTCAGGCGCATCAATGTGGCTGGCAACAACCGCACGCGCGACGAAGTGGTGCGGCGCGAATTCCGCCAGTTCGAGGCGTCGTGGTACGACGGCGACAAGATCAAGCTCTCGCGCGACCGCGTGGACCGCCTGGGCTATTTCACCGAGGTCAATGTGGAGACGCAGGAAGTGCCCGGCGCCCCCGACCAAGTGGACTTGCTGATCACCGTGGCCGAAAAGCCCACGGGTTCCCTGCAACTGGGCGCAGGTTTCTCCAGCGCCGAAAAGATTGCCCTGTCTTTTGCGATCAAGCAGGAAAACGCCTTCGGCTCCGGCAACTTCCTGGGTGTGGAAGTCAACACCAGCAAGTACCGGCGCACCCTGGTGCTCAGCACCACCAACCCGTATTTCACGCCGGATGGCGTCTCGCGCACGCTGGACCTGTATTACCGCACCGACAAGCCGTACCAGGACCAAGGCGGAAATTACGAATTGGTCACCACGGGCGCCAGCATGCGTTTCGGCGTCCCATTCAGCGAAACCGATACCGTGTTCTTCGGTGGTGGCCTGGAGCAGACCCAAATCAAGCCAGGTACCAACATCCCAGCCGCTTACCTGGACTATGCAGACCGCTTTGGCTTCACCAGCGCGTCTGTGCCGCTCACCATTGGCTGGACGCGCGACGACCGCGACAGTGCTCTGGCACCCAATTCAGGCCGCTACCAGCGCCTCAATTCCGAATGGTCGGTGGCTGGCGACGCTCGCTATGTGCGCGCCAACTACCAGTACCAGCAATATGTCCCCCTGAACAAGAAGTTCACCCTGGCCTTCAATGGTGAGCTGGGTCTGGGCAAGGGCATGAATGGCCGTCCTTTCCCGGTGTTCAAGAACTTCTATTCGGGCGGCCTGGGTTCGGTGCGGGGTTTTGACCAGGGCACCCTGGGGCCGCGCGACGTGACAGGCTCGTCGCTGGGCGGGCCGAAAAAAGTCACGCTCAATGCGGAACTGATTGCGCCTTTCCCCGGCGCGGGCAATGATCGCACGCTGCGCGTGTTCACCTTCGTCGACGTGGGCAACGTGTACGGCGACCATGAGAAAGTAAATTTCAGTGAAATGCGTGCGTCCGCGGGAATCGGCTTGAGCTGGATATCCCCGCTGGGCCCGTTGCGCATTGCCTTTGCCCAGCCGGTGCGCAAGTTCGCCGGCGATAGAATCCAGAAACTGCAATTCCAGATTGGAACGTCCTTCTAATGAAATCTCTTTCTCGCCATTTTTCCCTGGCCCTGCTTTTGGGTTCCCTGGTGGCCGCTGCGCCGGCACATGCGCAGGAGTTCAAGGCTGGCTTTGTCAACACCGACCGTATCTTCCGGGAAGCCAACAGCGCCAAGGCCGCGCAGGCCAAGCTGGAGCAGGAATTCTCCCGCCGCGAAAAGGAACTGATCGACCAAGGCAACACGCTGAAGGCTGCGACCGAGAAGTTCGAGCGTGATGCCCCGACCATGGCCGAGAGCCAGCGCACCGCGCGCCAGCGCCAGCTGGTGGACCAGGACCGCGACTTCCAGCGCAAGCGCCGCGAGTTCCAGGAAGACCTGAACGCGCGCAAGAACGAAGAGCTCAGCCAGGTGCTGGAGCGCGCCAACAAGGTGGTCAAGCAGGTGGCCGAAGCTGAAAAGTACGACGTGATCCTGCAAGAGGCCGTGTACATCAACCCCAAGCACGACATCACCGAGAAGGTGCTCAAGGCACTCAATGCGGCGTCCGGCAAGTAAGCACGGGCTGCGTGCGGTGGGGGCCCAGTGAGCCTGCGTCTTGCGCAGTTCGTCGAGGCACTGGGCGGAACCCTCGAAGCCGACCCCGACCTACCCATCGATCGGCTTGCGCCGCTCGATGTGGCGGGGCTCCGGGACCTGAGCTTCCTGAGCAACCCGCGCTACCAGCAGCAACTGGCCGCCTCCAAGGCGGCCTGTGTCATTGTGGCGCCCGCGCTGCGAGATGCCGCGCTGGCGCGGGGCGCGTGCATTGTTGCGGACGATCCCTATGTGTATTTCGCCCGTGCCACGCAGCTCTGGAAGAAACACCACGCGCCGCCCCCGGTGGCGGGAGTGCATGCCAGCGCGGTGGTCGATAGCGCGGCCCTCGTGCATCCCAGCGCATCGATAGGCCCTTTGTGCGTCGTGGAGCGTGGCGCCCACGTGGGCGCGGGCACCGTGCTCAAGTCGCGCGTCACCGTGGGCGAGGACTGCCACATCGGCGCGCGCTGCATCGTGCATGCGGGCGTGGTCATTGGTGCTGATGGCTTTGGCTTTGCCAGCGAAGGCGGCGCCTGGGTGAAGATCGAGCAGCTGGGCGCCGTGCGCATTGGCGACGATGTCGAGATCGGCGCGAACACCTGCATCGACCGCGGCGCACTGCTGGACACCGTGATCGAGGATGGTGTCAAGCTCGACAACCTCGTGCAGATTGGCCACAACGTGCGCGTGGGCCGCCACACGGCCATGGCCGGCTGCGTGGGTGTGGCCGGAAGCGCCACCATCGGCGCGCATTGCACGGTCGGCGGCGGCGCCATCGTGCTCGGGCATCTGACGCTGGCGGACAACGTGCACATCTCTGCGGCCACAGTGGTCACTCGCTCGCTCACCCGGCCTGGGCAGTACACCGGCATGTTCCCCATCGACGACAATGCGCGCTGGGAAAAGAACGCTGCGACACTCAAACAACTGCACAGCTTGCGCGAGCGCATCAAGGCGCTGGAGCAGACCCTCAAGGCAGCATGAACGGAAGAACAACTCGATGATGGATATCCACGCAATTCTCAAGCAACTGCCCCACCGTTACCCGTTTCTGTTGGTGGACAAGGTGATCGAGCTTGAGAGCAACACCCGCATCAAGGCCATCAAGAACGTCACGTTCAATGAGCCGTATTTCATGGGGCATTTCCCCGGTCGCCCTGTGATGCCTGGTGTATTGATCCTCGAAGCGTTGGCACAGGCGGCGGGCCTGTTGGCTTTTGATGCCATGGGCAAGGTGCCAGATGAAAACAACATCTACTATTTCGTCGGTATCGACGGCGCGCGTTTCAAGCGCCCGGTAGAGCCGGGCGACCAGCTGATCCTGTCCATCACCATCGACCGCGTGCGCGGTGGCATCTGGAAGTTCAAGGGTGTGGCCAGCGTGGGTGACGAAGTGGCTTGCGAAGCCGAACTCATGTGCACCATGCGCTCCGTGGCCTGATGCTTCTGAGGTGAATTTTCCGTGAGCAGCATCCATCCCACCGCTGTGGTTGACGCGCAGGCGCGCATCGACAGCTCGGTCCACATTGGCCCGTACTGCGTGATCGGTCCCCAGGTCACCATCGGTGCGGGTACCACCGTGGGCGCACATTGCGTGATCGAGGGACACACCACCATCGGCCGCGACAACCGCATTTTCCAGTTCGCCTCGCTCGGCGCCGCGCCGCAGGACAAGAAGTACGCAGGCGAACCCACGCGCCTGGTGATTGGCGACCGCAATACCATCCGCGAGTTCTGCACCTTCAACACCGGCACCGCGCAGGACCGGGGCGTGACCACCATCGGCAACGACAACTGGATCATGGCCTACGTGCACATCGCGCACGACTGCGTGGTGGGCGACCAGACCATCCTGGCCAACAACGCGACGCTGGCCGGCCACGTGCACGTGGGCGACCACGCCATCATTGGCGGCCTGACCGGGGTGCACCAGTTCACCCAGGTCGGCGCGCACGTGATGGCCGGTTTTGCCAGCCACATTTCGCAGGACGTGCCGCCCTTCATGATGGTCGACGGCAACCCGCTGGCCGTGCGCGGGCTCAACCTCGAAGGCCTGCGCCGGCGTGGTTTCTCGCCCGCCCGCATCGCCGCCATCAAGCAGATGCACCGCTTGCTGTACCGCCAGGGCCTGACCTTCGAGGCCGCGCGCAGCGCCATTGCCGAACTGCCCGGCATGCACCCGGAGGCAGAGGGCGACATCGCGCTCCTGCTGGCCTTTCTTGACACCTCCGCGCGCGGCATCGCGCGTTGACCCCATGACCCATTCAGTACCTCGCGTCGCGATGGTGGCGGGCGAGACGTCTGGCGACCTGCTCGCCGGCCTGCTGCTCGATGGCCTGCGCAGCCTGTGGCCCGACCTGCCCAGCCAGGGCATCGGTGGCCCGCAGATGGTGCAGCGCGGCTTTGACGCCTGGTGGCCGAGCGAGAAGCTGGCCGTGCACGGCTACAGCTTCGAGGTGCTGCGCCGCCTGGCCGAAATCATCGGCATCCGCAAGCAGCTGCGCGCGCGCCTGCTGCAGCACAAGCCCGACGTGTTCATCGGTGTCGATGCGCCCGACTTCAACCTGGGCCTGGAGGCCGACCTGCGCGCCGCCGGCGTCAAGACCGTGCATTTCGTCTGCCCGTCGATCTGGGCCTGGCGGGCCGAGCGGGTCGAGAAAATCTGCCGCAGCACCGACCATGTGCTGTGCATCTTCCCGTTCGAGCCCGAACTGCTGGCGCGCCACGGCATTGCCGCCACCTACGTGGGGCATCCGCTGGCCGCCGTCATCCCGATGGAGCCCGACCGCGCGGCCGCGCGCGCGCGGCTCGGACTGGGCCTGGACGACGAGGTCCTGGCCATCCTGCCGGGCAGCCGGCGGGCCGAGGTGCAGTACATCACTCCTTCGTTCTTTCAGGCTGCAGCGCTTATCAGGCGAACGCATCCAGCTATCAAAATGGTAGTGCCGGCGGTGCCCGCGCTGCGCGATCGGATCGCGCGCATGGCGCAGGAGTGCGGCCTCGGCGACGCTGTGCACATCGTCACCGGCCAGTCGCACACGGTGCTGGCCGCCTGCGACGTGACCTTGATCGCCAGCGGCACGGCCACGCTGGAGGCTGCGCTGTTCAAGCGCCCCATGGTCATCGGCTACCGCATGCACCCCCTGAGCTGGCGCCTGATGCGGCGCAAGCAGTTGCAGCCATGGGTGGGCCTGCCCAATATTCTGTGTGGCGACTTCGTCGTGCCCGAGCTGATCCAGGACGCCGCCACGCCGCAGGCTCTGGCCGCGGCCGTGCTGCAGTGGTTCGACGACCGCCATGACAACCCCCAACGCATGGCTGCGCTGGCGCAGCGCTTCACCGCGCTGCACCATAGCCTGCAGCGCAACACTCCCCAATTGGCCGCCGATGCGATCCGCAAAATCCTCCACCCCTGAGCAGCACTGCCTGCAGTGGCACCCGCCCGGCCTGATGGCCGGGGTGGACGAGGCCGGCCGCGGCCCGCTGGCCGGGCCGGTGGTGGCGGCGGCCGTCATCCTCGACGACCTGCGCCCCATCGCGGGCCTGGCCGATTCCAAGAAGCTCACCGCCGCGCGGCGCGAAGCGCTGTTCGACGAGATCCGCGCCAAGGCGCTGTGCTGCAGCATTGCCGAGGCCAGCGTCGAAGAAATCGACCGCCTGAACATCCTGCAGGCCACCCTGCTGGCCATGCGCCGCGCCGTGCTCGGCCTGCGCCTCAAGCCCGTGATGGTGCTGGTCGACGGCAACCGCCTGCCGGTGCTCGACGTGCCCGCCGAGGCCATCGTCAAGGGCGACGCCCTGGTCCAAGCCATTTCGGCCGCGTCCATCCTGGCCAAGGTGCACCGCGACCGCTGGTGTGCGCAGGTGCATGGCCAGTACCCCGAGTACGGCTTCGCCGGCCACAAGGGCTATGGCACGGCGGCCCACCTGGCGGCGCTGCGCGCGCACGGCGCCAGCCCGCTGCACCGCAGCTCGTTCGCGCCCGTGGCGCAGCTTTTGCGCCGGAGCCCTGCATGACGTCCGCCCAGGTCACCCACATCCAGTCGCGCGACAACGCCTTCGTCAAGGACCTGCGGCGCCTGGCGCAGGACAGCACGGCCTACCGCAAGCAGGGCCGCGTCTGGCTGGAGGGGGACCACCTGTGCCGCGCGGCGCTGGCCCGCGGCCTGGCGCCCGCCGTCGCCGTGTTTTCGGAGTCTTTTTGGCCTTTGGCGCCCGCCCAGTATGCGCAAACAGCTATCAAAATAATAGTCCTCGCGGATGCGCTGTTTGCCGACATCAGCGGCCTGGAGTCGCCCGCGCAGATGGGCTACCTGATGGACGTTCCCGCCGCGCCCGCGCTGGCGCCCTCGACCGCCACCGTGGTGCTGGACCGCGTGCAGGACGCCGGTAACGTCGGCTCCATCCTGCGCAGCGCCGCCGCTTTCGGCTTTGGCCAGGTGCTGGCGCTCAAGGGCACGGCAGCGCTGTGGGCGCCCAAGGTGCTGCGCGCCGGCATGGGCGCGCATTTCGGTCTGCGCCTGGTCGAGGCACTGGAGCCCGATGCGCTCGAGGCCCTGCAGATGCCGCTCATCGTGACCAGCTCGCACGAAGGCGCGCTGATACAGCAGCAGCACCTGCCCTGGCCCTGCGCCTGGGCCCTGGGCCATGAAGGGCAGGGCGTGGGCGAGGCCGTCGCGGCGCGCGCGGCGCTGTCGGTGCGCATCGGCCAGCCGGGCGGCGAGGAGTCGCTCAACGTGGCCGCCGCGGCCGCGATCTGCCTGCACGCCAGCGCGGTCGGCGCCTTCGCGGCGTCGGCGCAAACCCGGTAAGAGGCCGGGTTTTCCCGCGTTCGGCCGGCATTGGCGGCATTGCGCTGGCTATAATGGGCGGCTTTTCCGCACCCACATACGCCTAGCGCAGCTTCTTAGCCGACCCCCACAAAAGCTTTTGCAAGAGACTTGTCTCTTGCGCCGCTGGGCGTAACCGTAACCAAACCGGAGTACCCAGTGCTTTTGTCTCTACAGGGAACCTTCCCGCCCGCCATCCTGGCGCTCGCAGACGGCACGGTCTTTATCGGCAATTCGATTGGTGCCACTGGCACCACCGTCGGCGAGGTGGTGTTCAACACCTCCATGACCGGCTACCAGGAAGTCCTCACCGACCCCAGCTACTGCCAGCAGATCGTGACGCTCACGTATCCGCACATCGGCAACTACGGGGTCAATGCCGAGGACGTCGAATCCCATAAAGTCCAAGCCGCAGGCCTCGTCATCAAAGACCTGCCGTTGCTGGCCAGCAACTTTCGCTCCACCGAAACCCTGTCCGCGTACCTGGTGCGCGAGGGGACCGTGGCCATCGCCAACATCGACACCCGCCAGCTCACCCGTCTGCTGCGCAGCCAAGGCGCGCAAAACGGCGCCATCGTTGGCCTGGCCGTGGGCGAAGCCGTGACGCAGGCACACATCGACCAAGCGATTGCCGCTGCGCAGGCCGCGCCCAGCATGGCCGGCCTGGACCTGGCCAAGGTGGTGACGACCGGCACCTCCTACGATTGGACAGAAACCGAATGGACGCTGGGTCAGGGCTACGGCACGCAGACCGCACCCCGGTTCCATGTCGTTGCCTATGACTTCGGTGTCAAGCGCAACATCCTGCGCATGCTGGCCGAGCGCGGCTGCAAGGTGACGGTGGTGCCGGCGCAAACGCCGGCGGCCGATGTGCTGGCGCTGCAGCCCGACGGCGTGTTCCTGTCCAACGGCCCGGGCGACCCGGCACCCTGCACCTACGCCATCGAGGCAGTGCGCACCATCGTGGACAGCGGCGTTCCCACATTCGGTATCTGCCTGGGACACCAGATCATGGCCCTGGCCGCCGGCGCTAGGACGTTCAAGATGGTCCACAGCCACCACGGCGCCAACCACCCGGTGAAAGAGCTGGCCACCGGCCGCGTCAGCATCACCAGCCAGAACCACGGGTTTGCGGTCGAGCTGGACGCGCTGCCCTCCCACTTGCGGGCCACGCACCTGAGCCTTTTCGATGGCACCTTGCAAGGCCTGGAGCACACCAACCGCCCAGCATTTAGCTTCCAGGGCCATCCCGAGGCCTCGCCTGGCTCGTCGGACATCGACACCCTGTTTGACCGCTTCACGGACCTGATGGAGATACACAAGAATGCCTAAGCGCACAGACATCAAAAGCGTCCTGATCATCGGCGCCGGTCCCATCATCATCGGCCAGGCCTGCGAGTTCGACTACTCGGGCGTGCAGGCCTGCAAGGCGCTGCGCGAGGAGGGCTACAAGGTCATCCTGATCAACAGCAACCCCGCGACGATCATGACCGACCCGGCCACCGCCGACGTTACCTACATCGAGCCCATCACCTGGCAAACGGTCGAGAAGATCATCGCCAAGGAGCGCCCCGATGCCATCCTGCCGACCATGGGTGGCCAGACGGCGCTGAACTGCGCCCTGGACCTCTGGCACAACGGCGTGCTCGACAAGTACAAGGTCGAGCTGATCGGGGCCAAGCCCGAAGCCATCGACAAGGCCGAGGACCGCCTGAAGTTCAAGGATGCCATGACCAAGATCGGTCTGGGTTCGGCGCGCTCGGGCATTGCCCACAGCATGGACGAAGCCTGGGCGGTGCAAAAGGAAATGGGTTTTCCCACCGTGATCCGACCCAGCTTCACGCTGGGCGGCACCGGCGGCGGCATCGCCTACAACCCCGAGGAGTTCGAGACCATCTGCAAGCGCGGCCTCGAAGCTTCGCCCACCAACGAGTTGCTGATCGAAGAGTCGCTGCTCGGCTGGAAAGAGTTCGAGATGGAAGTGGTGCGCGATACCGCGGACAACTGCATCATCGTCTGTTCGATCGAGAACCTCGACCCGATGGGCGTGCACACCGGCGACTCGATCACCGTGGCCCCCGCACAGACGCTGACCGACAAGGAATACCAGATCCTGCGCAACGCCAGCCTGGCCGTGTTGCGCGAGATCGGCGTGGACACGGGGGGCTCGAACGTGCAGTTCGCCATCAACCCCAACGACGGCCGCATGGTCGTGATCGAGATGAACCCGCGCGTCTCGCGCTCCTCGGCGCTGGCCTCCAAGGCCACGGGCTTTCCGATCGCCAAGGTGGCGGCCAAGCTGGCCGTCGGCTACACGCTCGATGAGCTCAAGAACGACATCACGGGCGGTGCCACGCCGGCCTCGTTCGAGCCCAGCATCGACTACGTGGTCACCAAGATCCCGCGCTTCGCGTTCGAAAAATTTCCCACGGCCGACAGCCGCCTGACCACCCAGATGAAGAGCGTGGGCGAGGTGATGGCCATGGGCCGCACCTTCCAGGAATCCTTCCAGAAAGCCCTGCGCGGCCTGGAAGTGGGCGTGGACGGCATGAACGAGAAGACGCAGGACCGCGAAGTGCTTGAAAAGGAACTGGGCGAGCCCGGCCCCGAGCGCATCTGGTACGTGGGCGACGCCTTCGCCATGGGCCTGTCGGTCGATGAGGTGTTTGAACTCACCAAGATCGACCGCTGGTTCCTGGTGCAGATCGAGCAGATCGTGAAGATCGAGCTCGACATCGACCGCTTGGTGGCCGAAAAAGGCGAGGGCGCCCTGGCCGCGCTCGACGCCGCCACGCTGCGCACGCTCAAGCAAAAGGGCTTCTCCGACCGCCGCCTGGCCAAGCTGCTCAAGATCACCGAAAAGGCCGTGCGCGAAGCCCGCCATGCGCTGAACGTGCGCCCCGTGTACAAGCGCGTGGACACCTGCGCCGCCGAATTCGCCACCGACACCGCCTACCTGTATTCGACCTACGAAGGCAACGGCGACGGCGAGTGCGAGGCCGAGCCGACCACCAACAACAAGATCATGGTGCTCGGCGGGGGCCCGAACCGCATCGGCCAGGGCATCGAGTTCGATTACTGCTGCGTGCACGCGGCGCTCGCCATGTGTGAGGACGGTTATGAAACCATCATGGTCAACTGCAACCCCGAAACCGTCTCGACCGACTACGACACGTCCGACCGCCTGTACTTCGAGCCCGTCACGCTCGAAGACGTGCTCGAGATCGTCGACAAGGAAAAGCCCGTCGGCGTGATCGTGCAGTACGGTGGCCAGACGCCTTTGAAGCTCGCGCTCGACCTGGAGGCCGCGGGCGTCCCCATCATCGGCACCAGCCCCGACATGATCGACGCGGCCGAAGACCGCGAGCGCTTCCAGTCCCTGCTGCACAAGCTCAACCTGCGCCAGCCGCCCAACGCCACCGCGCGCACCGAGCCCGAGGCGCTGGAGAAGGCCGCTGCGCTGGGCTACCCGCTGGTGGTGCGCCCGAGCTACGTGCTGGGTGGCCGCGCCATGGAAATCGTGCACGAGCAGCGCGACCTCGAGCGCTACATGCGCGAGGCTGTCAAGGTGAGCCACGACTCGCCCGTGCTGCTCGACCGCTTCCTCTCCAATGCCATCGAATGCGACGTGGACTGCGTGCGCGATTCTGCGGGCGTCACCTTCATCGGCGGCGTGATGGAGCACATCGAGCAGGCCGGCGTGCACAGCGGCGACTCGGCCTGCTCGCTGCCACCGTACTACCTGTCGGCCGCGACCGTGGCCGAGATCAAGCGCCAGACCGCGGCCATGGCCGAAGGCCTGAATGTGGTGGGCCTGATGAACGTGCAGTTCGCGATCCAGGAAGTGGAAGAGAACGGCGCCAAGAAGGACGTGATCTATGTGCTCGAAGTGAACCCGCGCGCCTCGCGCACGGTCCCCTTCGTCAGCAAGGCCACCGGGATCCAGCTGGCCAAGGTGGCCGCGCGCTGCATGGTGGGCCAGACGCTGGCGTCGCAGGGCATCACCCACGAGGTGACGCCGCCGTACTTCAGCGTGAAGGAGGCCGTGTTCCCCTTCGTCAAGTTCCCCGGCGTGGACACCATCCTCGGCCCCGAGATGAAGTCCACCGGCGAGGTGATGGGCGTGGGCAAGACCTTTGGCGAGGCTTTTGTGAAGAGCCAGCTGGGTGCCGGCACCAAGCTGCCGACCTCGGGCCGCGTGTTCATGACGGTGAAGAATGCCGACAAGCCGCGTGCCGTCGACATCGCGCGCCAGCTTGTGGCCCTGGGCTTCGAACTGGTGGCGACCAAGGGCACGGCGGCGGCCATCGAGGCCGCGGGCGTGCCGGTCAAGGTGGTCAACAAGGTGACCGAAGGCCGTCCGCACATCGTGGACATGATCAAGAACGACGAGATCGTCATGGTCATCAACACGGTGGAGGAGCGCCGCAACGCCATCTCCGACTCGCGGGCGATCCGCACCTCGTCGCTGCTGGCGCGCGTGACCACCTTCACGACCATCTTCGGCGCCGAAGCGGCCGTCGAAGGCATGCAGCACCTGGAGCAACTGGACGTGATCTCGGTGCAGGAAATGCACGCCCAACTGCTGGCGTGAGCATTTCCAAAAGCGGCATAATGGCCGCCTGAACCAACACCGCCGCGCGGCAACGTGCGGCGGTTTGCTTTTGGGGCGTCGCAATGGCATGTATGCCCGACGCGGATTTCGCCGCGCCCTGTGCGGCGCATCAAGTATGTGGAGACTCAAGACATGGCCACCATTCCGATTACCAAGCGCGGTGCTGAAAAGCTCAAGACCGAGTTGCACCGCCTCAAGACCGTGGACCGACCCGCGGTGATTGCCGCCATCGCCGAGGCGCGCGCCCAGGGCGACCTGAGCGAGAACGCCGAGTACGAGGCCGCCAAGGACCGCCAGGGCTTCATCGAAGGCCGCATCCAGGAGGTCGAGGGCAAGCTCTCCGTGGCCCAGGTCATCGACCCGGCCACGCTGGACGCCGGCGGGCGCGTGGTGTTTGGCGCCACCGTTGAGCTGGAAGACGAGGACACGGGCGACGCCGTGAAGTACCAGATCGTCGGCGAAGACGAGGCCGACCTGAAGCTGGGCCTGATCAACATCTCCAGCCCGATCGCGCGCGCGCTGATCGGCAAGGAGTCCGGCGACACCGCCGAAGTGCAGGCGCCGGGCGGCATCCGCCGCTACGAGATCGTCGGCGTCAGCTACGCCTGAGGCGCGGCAAGGCGAATCCCGGTCATGCGTGCCCGATTGCCAGCGCTCATTGCCGCCCTGTGGTGGGGCAGCCTCAGCACCGTGGGATTCCTGGTCGTGCCGCTGCTGTTCGCCCACCTGCCCACGCCCGCCTTGGCGGGCGGAATGGCCGCGCGCCTGTTTGCCGCGCAGACCTGGGTGTCGGTGGTGTGCTGCATGCTTTTACTGCTTGTTTCAAGGCCAAAAGGCTCTGTAACCCAATACCCATGGGCGAAAGCAGCTATTGTTTTTATAGTCGGTGGCTTGTTGCTGGCGCTGCTGTCGCAGTTCGGCGTGGCGCCGCGCATCGTGGCGCGCCAGGACCTGCGGCTGTGGCACAGCGTGGGCAGCGTGCTGTACCTGGCGCAATGGGCCTGCGCGTTCACGGTGCTGTGGCACACGCTGCGCAGCCCTGCAAAACAGGCGGCCTGATCCCGGCACGCCGCCCGTCTATTCGTGCCAGTGCTCGGCCACCCAGGTGGCGGGCTGGATGAAGCGAAAACGCCGGTTGCGCCGGCCCGCGAGCGCGTCGGGCGGGTTGCATTCCCCATGAAAAATGACGATGCGCGCGCCCGGGGGCACGAACGGGGCTTTCCAGTAATTGGTCGGCCAGGCCGGAATGCCGTCGTACTTGAAGCTGGGGCACCAGTCCTTGGGCCAGTAGGCCAGCTTGCCCTGTTTGTGCAGGAAATCCGACAGGTAGGCCTGCTCGTTGCGGTACTGCCGACGGATCTCGGCAAAGTGGCCGCGGAAATACGCCAGCACGTCCGGATGCGCGCCCAGCTCGAAGCGGTAGACCGACGAGTTGCCGGTGATGCGCCAGGGCCGCTTGTAGTCGTGGATGATGAGAAATTCACCGGGCTGCGTGAAAAAGTCGTCCAGGCTGCCGGTGACGACCACATCCACGTCCAGGAACAGCGCGGTGCCGCGCAGACCGTGCAGGTCGGCTTGGAAGGTCGCCAGCTTGTTCCAGCCGCGCTCGGGAATGCCCGCAGGCAGGTCCAGTGGGGGAATCGGCAGGCACTGCACTTCGCTGCGGATGCCGGCGCTGTCGTCGGTCAGGCAGACGAAGTGGAAGTCGCCGCTCAGGTGGCGGCGCACCATCGCATATAGGCGGTTGACGTACTCGGGGCCGTACTTGCGGCCCCATTTCATGCAGATCACATGGCGCTGGGCGGCCGTGGCGGCAGGGGCGGTCGCGCTCATGTCGTCAGTCGGCCTGGCGCTTCTTGATGGATTTCTTCTTCGGCTTGGCGCGCTTGATCTGGCCACCCGAGGTCAGGCGCTGGTTGCCGAGCACGCGCAGGGTCTTGATCTCGGGGCGCTGGCCGCCGCGCTTGCTGTATTTCATGACCTTCACGTCGCGCGGGCCGGGCATGCGGTCCTCGTCGGCGGCGGCGCGCTCTTTTTCGGGCTGCGGGCGCCACAGCACGAGCAGCTTGCCGATGTGCTGGATGGGAGCGGCGTTCAGGTCGGCGGCCAGTTCCTGGTACATCAGCTCGCGCGCGGCGCGGTCATCGTTGAAGACGCGCACCTTGATGAGGCCGTGGGCGTTCAGCGCGGCATCGATTTCCTTGCGCACGCCAGGGGTGAGGCCATCGCCGCCGATCAGGACCACGGGGGCCAGGTGGTGGGCTTGGGCGCGTTGTTCCCGGCGCTCGGCCGGAGTGAGTTCAATTTGGGGCATGGGCCGTATTATCGAGGCAGGATGAAAGAAGCATGAAAGTCAAAACCCAAAGCAAGAAGGTGAACAAGGCGTGGCTCAACGACCATGTCAACGACACCTACGTCAAACTGGCCCACAAGGAGGGCTTTCGCGCGCGCGCCGCCTACAAGCTCAAGGAAATCGACGAACAGTTCGGACTGATCCGTCCCGGCCACACCGTGGTCGACCTGGGCAGCACGCCGGGTGCCTGGAGCCAGTATGTGCGCCGCCGCCTCTCGCCGACGGGCGCGGCCGCGGGGGGGCTCAACGGCAGCATCATTTCCCTGGACATCCTGCCCATGGAACCCATCGAGGGTGTGCTGTTCCTGCAGGGCGATTTCCGCGAGCCCGAGGTGCTGCAGCAGCTCGAGCAGGCGCTGCAGGGCCGCCAGGTGGACGTGGTGGTCTCGGACATGGCGCCCAACCTCTCGGGTATCGGATCGACCGACGCCGCACGCATTGCGCACCTGGTCGAGCTGGCGGTGGACTTCGCCTGCCAGCACCTGAAGCCCGAGGGTGCGCTGGTGGTCAAGCTGTTCCATGGCGGCGCCTATGCGCCGCTGGTGCAACTGTTCAAGGACACCTTTCGCGTGGTCAAGCCGGTCAAGCCCAAGGCATCGCGTGACAAATCCTCGGAAACCTTTCTGGTGGGCATCGGTCTCAAAAGCACGGCCTGAAGCTTGCCGCAGGTCAACAACACCGTCGCTGGCCCCTAAAGTCCGCATTCCGCCCATGGCCGCGAGGGGGCATTGCCCAAGGGCCTCGGGTTGAAACGCCTAAAATCGGGTCCACATAGGTCATGCCTGTTTCCCGCCACTCTCTCTGGAGTCCCGCTTGAACAATCAGTGGTTTTCAAAAATTGCCGTGTGGCTTGTCATCGCCATGGTGCTCTTCACCGTGTTCAAACAATTTGACACGCGCGCCGGTGCTGCCGCAGGCCATGTCGGCTATTCGGAATTCCTGGAAGAAGTGCGCGGCAACCGCATCAAGAGCGCCACCATCCAGGAAGGCCAGGGCGGCACCGAGATCGTGGCCGTCACCAACGATGACCGCCGCATCCGCACCACCGCCACCTACCTTGACCGTGGCCTAGTCGGCGACCTCATCAACAACAACGTCAAGTTCGACGTCAAGCCGCGCGAAGAGGGCTCGCTCCTCATGACGCTGCTGGTCAGCTGGGGGCCGATGCTGCTGCTGATCGGGGTGTGGGTGTATTTCATGCGCCAGATGCAGGGCGGGGGCAAGGGCGGCGCCTTCAGCTTTGGCAAGAGCAAGGCGCGCATGATGGACGAGAACAACAACACCGTGACCTTTGCCGATGTCGCCGGCTGCGACGAGGCCAAGGAAGAAGTCAAGGAAGTCGTGGACTTCCTGAAGGACCCGAACAAGTTCCAGAAGCTCGGCGGCCGCATTCCGCGTGGTCTGCTGCTGGTCGGCCCTCCGGGCACCGGCAAGACGCTGCTGGCCAAGTCGATCGCCGGCGAGGCCAAGGTGCCTTTCTTCTCGATCTCGGGTTCGGATTTTGTCGAAATGTTCGTCGGCGTGGGCGCGGCCCGCGTGCGCGACATGTTCGAGAACGCCAAGAAGAATGCCCCCTGCATCATCTTCATCGACGAAATCGACGCCGTGGGCCGCCAGCGCGGCGCCGGCCTGGGCGGTGGCAACGACGAGCGCGAGCAGACCCTCAACCAGATGCTGGTCGAGATGGACGGCTTCGAAACCAACCTCGGCGTGATCGTGGTGGCTGCCACCAACCGCCCTGACATTCTGGATGCGGCCTTGCTGCGCCCCGGCCGTTTTGACCGCCAGGTCTACGTCACGCTGCCCGACATCCGCGGCCGCGAGCAGATCCTGAATGTGCACATGCGCAAGATCCCGGTGAGCCAGGACGTCAACCCCGGCATCATCGCGCGCGGCACGCCCGGCATGTCGGGCGCCGATCTGGCCAACTTGTGCAACGAAGCGGCCCTGATGGCTGCGCGCCGCAACGCGCGCACCGTGGAGATGCAGGACTTTGAAAAGGCCAAGGACAAAATCCTCATGGGCCCGGAACGCAAGAGCATGGTCATGCCCGAGGAAGAGCGCCGCAACACGGCCTACCACGAGTCGGGCCACGCGCTGATCGGCAAGCTTTTGCCGAAGTGCGACCCGGTGCACAAGGTCACCATCATTCCGCGCGGCCGTGCTCTGGGCGTGACCATGAGCCTGCCCTCGCAGGACCGCTACAGCTACGACAAGGAATTCATGCTGAACCAGATCAGCATGCTGTTTGGCGGCCGCATTGCCGAGGAAGTGTTCATGCACCAGATGACCACGGGCGCCAGCAACGACTTCGAGCGCGCCACGTCCATCGCGCGCGACATGGTCACGCGCTACGGCATGACGGATGCCCTGGGCCCGATGGTCTATGCCGAAAACGAGGGCGAGGTGTTCCTCGGTCGCTCGGTCACCAAGACCACGACCATGAGCGAGTCGACCATGCAGAAGGTCGACCAGGAAGTGCGCAAGATCATCGACGAACAGTACGCCCTGGCGCGCAAGCTGATTGAAGACAACAGCGACAAGATGCACGCCATGGCCAAGGCCCTGCTCGAATGGGAGACCATCGATTCCGAGCAGCTGGACGACATCATGGCCGGCAAGGAACCGCGGCCACCCAAGGACTGGACGCCGCGCACGCCTCCGCCGTCTTCGGGCGATGGCCCAAGCGGTGGCTCGCCCGCCGTCGCTGCGGAGCCTGCGCCCACGGTCGCCTGACGCAAGGCGCCTTCACCACCACAACGGGGCTTGCAGCCCCGTTTTTGTTTTCTTTTTTCTGGAACCCCATGCTCTGGCAAACCACCCGTTTCACCCTGGACCTGACACGCCCGCTCACCATGGGCATCGTCAACGTGACGCCGGACTCCTTCTCCGACGGGGGGCGCCATGGCTCGGCTGCTGCGGCGCTGCGCCACTGCGAGCAGCTTCTCAAGGACGGTGCCGACATCCTCGACATCGGCGGCGAGTCCACCCGCCCCGGCAGCCCGGCCGTGGGCCTGGACGAGGAACTGGCGCGTGTGCTGCCTCTGGTGCGCGGCGCGGTCGGCCTGGGCGCGCCGATCTCCATCGACACCTACAAGCCCGAGGTCATGCGGGCGGCGCTCGACCTGGGTGCCGACATCGTCAACGACATCTGGGCCTTGCGCCAGCCCGGCGCGGCGCAGGTGGTGGCACGGCACCCGCGCTGCGGTGTCTGCCTGATGCACATGCACGGCGACCCCCAGACCATGCAGCTTGCGCCCATGGTGGGCGATGTGCTGCCGCAAGTGCTCCTGTTTTTAGAGCAATCAGCGCATGCCCTGCAAGCGCTAGGGGTCGAAAAGACCCGCATTGTGCTGGACCCCGGCATTGGGTTCGGCAAAACCGTGGAACAGAACTTCGCGCTGCTGGCACGCCAGCGGGAGCTGCTGGCGCTGGGCTATCCGGTGCTGGCAGGCTGGTCGCGCAAATCATCGCTGGGCGCTGTCACGGGGCTGGACGTGGACCAGCGGCTGCAGCCCAGCGTGGCCGCTGCGCTGCTCGCCGTGGAGCGCGGTGCGCGCATCGTGCGCGTGCATGACGTGCGCGAAACGGTGCAGGCCCTGGCGGTCTGGCGCGCTATGGAATCGGGCACGGCAGCGGCTGCAAGCCCTGTGCCGCACCGCCCATAGAACGACTGTCCGACCCAGGACCCTCCAAGCAGGGTGCGCCGTGACGAGCACCGCGTCTTTTCCCTGGCGGCGTCTGGTACCGCGTCGGGCGTGACAACGTGCCCGTGCCTGTGGTCTGGTGGCGCTGTTGCGGTTTTTTGCGCAGCCAATGTGACGGGATGTTGACCTGGCGCATGCCGAGTTCATTGGTGTTGGCAACTGGTCCCTTGATTTTTGTCATTAAATGTCTCAGGGGTTACCCTAAGACCACTTCAAGGACTTAGAAAGTTGCAAATGGCATTGTCTCGACGCAATCTACTCGGCGCTGCTGGCGCGGTCGGCACGGCAGGTCTGGCTGCCAGCCTGTTTCCGGTGGGGCCTTTTGCCCGGGCTTTTGCGCAAACGCCTGCGACCTCGGCGCTTGGCATTGCCTACGCCACCTGGACGGGCACGGTGGCGCATGCCACCCATTACGGCCCCTTCATCGCATCGGTGAAAAATGGCCGACTGGAAAAAGTGACCCCCACGCGCGCCGACGCCCGCTCGACCGAGATGCTGACCTTGGGGGTGCTGGGCCGCACCTATGACAAGACCCGGATCAAGGCACCGATGGTGCGCAAGTCCTACCTGGACGGACTGCAGGGCAACCGCAAGCCCGAGCTGCGCGGCAAGGAAGAGTTCGTCGAGGTGAGCTGGGACGTCGCACTGGGCCTGACCGCCAAGGCCATTCTCGACACCATCGAAAAACACGGCAACGAGGGCGTGTTCAGCAGCTCGTATGGCGGCTGGTCGCATGCCGGCATTTTTCGCCCCAACGTGCTGCAGGGCCGGTTTTTCAACCTGCTGGGCGGCTGCTCGGTCACCACGGGCGATTATTCGGGGGGTGCGGCGCAAATCATCATGCCGTATGTGATCGGCGACATGGAGGTGTATTCGGCCCAGACCGCCTGGGAGCAGGTGCGCGACAACACCGAAGTGTTTGTGTTCATCGGCTGCGACCCGAACAAGAACAACCGCATTGAATACACCGTGGCCGACCATGAGATGTACGACCACTGGGACGCGATCAAGAAGGCGGGGGTGAAATTTGTGTCGATCAACCCGCAGGTCACCACCACCGACGAGAAAATGGGTTCGGAGTGGGTCAAGATCGTTCCCAACACCGACACGGCACTGTTCCTGGCGATGGGCTACCACGTCTACACGACAGGCAAGCACAAGCAGGCGTTCATCGACAAATACACGGTGGGCTTTGACCGCTTCCTGGCGTACCTGCTGGGCAAGGACGCCGATGGCACGCCAGCGAAGACGCCCGAGTGGGCCGCCGCGATCACCGGCATTCCCGCCGCCAAGATCCGCGAACTGGCCGACCTGTTTGCCAGCAAGCGCACGCAGTTCGCGGGCTCCTGGGCCATCCAGCGCGCGCACCACGGTGAAATGCCGTACTGGGCCATCGTCAACTTCGCCTGCATGGTCGGCAACATCGGCCTGCCTGGTCAGGGCGTGGGCTTCAGCTGGCACTACGGCGGCGGCGGCATGCCGCAGTCGGGTGGCACGGGCCCGCGCGGCATGTCGCAAGGCCGCAACCCGGTCAAGAAAATCTGCCCGGCCTCCCGCATCAGCGAAATGCTGAACAACCCCGGCAAATCGTTCACCTACAACGGCACGACCTACCAGTATCCCGACCATGTCGGAATGATCTACAACGCTGGCAACAACCTGCTGTCGCACCAGCAGGACATCAACGAGCTGATCCGTGCGTTCAAGACGGTGGACACCATCGTGGTGCAAGACTGCTGGTGGACGGCTTCGACGCGCTGGGCCGACATCGTGCTGCCGGCGACCACCACACTCGAGCGCAACGACATCTCTTCGGGCGGCACCTATGGCATCGACAAGATCTTTGCCATGAAGCAGGTGATTGCGCCGGTGGGCGATGCGCTCGACGACTTTGAAATCTTCCGCCGCCTGTCGGCGCTGTGCGGCGTCGAATACGCCTTCACCGAAGGCCTCACCTCGCTCGATTACGTCAAACTGGCCTACGAAGGCAGCTCGGCCGCGGCGCAACTGCCGTGGGAGAAGTTCTGGGAGGCCGGCGTGGCCGAGATCAAGGTGCCCGAGGAGGCGCGCAAGTGGGTGCGCCACGGCGATTTCCGCACCGACCCGGTGAAGAACCCGCTGCACACCCCCACCGGCAAGATCGAGATGTATTCCGCCACCATCGACAAGCTCCAGCTCGACGATTGCCCGCCCATGCCCAAGTTCCTCGAACCTGCCGAGTACCTGGGCAACGCGAAAAAGGGCGAGCTGCATGTGGTGAGCCCGCACCCCTTCTACCGCCTGCACTCGCAAATGGCCAACGCCGAGCCGCTGCGCAAGCTGTATGCGGTGCAGGGGCGCGAGCCGCTGGTCGTGAACACGCAGGATGCCCGCGAGCGCGGCATCAAGAATGGTGACCTGGTCGAGCTCTACAACGACCGCGGCTCCATCGTCGTCGGGGCCGTGCTGTCCGACAAGATCATGCCCGGCGTGGTCAGCATCTACGAAGGCGGCTGGCCGCAACTCGACAGCAAGGGGCGCTGCAACAACGGCCTGGTCAACTTCCTGACTAGCAGCCGGCGTGCCAGCGCGCTGAGCCAGGCCACCACGGCAGACACCTGCCTGGCCAAGCTGCGCAAGTGCAAGGACCCGGAAAGCCCGACGCGCGCCTTCGAGCCTTCCAAGTCGGTCAAGCGGACGGTCCAATTCGACGAGAAGTTCTATGGCCTGGACCGCGCGGTGGCGCTCAAGGAAAAGTCGATGGCGTCGCTGAGCCCGGGCGAGAAGATCTTCTACCAGCGCTGCACGGTCTGCCATGGCCCGCGCGACCCTGGCCAGTTCAACGGCACGCAGTGGCTGGGCATCACGCAAAGCATGTTCCCGCGGGCCGGCCTGGACGACGGCGAGCGCAAGCTGGTGCTGGAGTTCCTGCTCAAGAACGCCAAGCCCTGACCCCGGCCCTTGGCCCCCTGCGCAGCCCCGCGATGCCGGCCACGGCCTCGCGGGGCTTTTTAGCTTTGTGGGCACTGCGGGCCGAGAGGGACATGGGCGGCCGCGCCGTGCGCTAGACTCAAATGCGACAAAACAGCAGCGTCACACCGACTCCATGACTCAAAAATACTTTGGCACCGACGGCATTCGGGGCACCGTCGGCCAGGCGCCCATCACCCCCGATTTTGTGCTGCGCCTGGCGCATGCCGTCGGCCGCGTACTGAAGCGGACCGAAGAGCGCCCCACGGTGCTGATCGGCAAGGACACGCGCATTTCGGGCTACATGCTGGAGAGCGCGCTCGAATCCGGCTTCAACTCCGCCGGCGTCGACGTGGTGCTGCTCGGGCCCTTGCCCACACCCGGCGTGGCCTACCTCACCCGCGCCCAGCGCGCGAGCCTCGGGGTGGTGATCTCTGCCAGCCACAATGCCTTTCCCGACAATGGCATCAAGTTTTTCAGCGCCCAGGGCACCAAGCTGCCCGACGCCTGGGAGCTGGCGGTCGAGGCCGCGCTGGACGAGCCCCCGGTGTGGGCTGATTCGGCTTCGCTGGGCAAGACGCGCCGGCTCGACGATGCCGCAGGCCGCTACATCGAGTTCTGCAAGAGCACCTTTTCCCACGACCTCACGCTGCGCGGCCTCAAGGTCGTGGTGGACGCGGCCCATGGCGCGGCCTACCAGATTGCGCCCATGGTGTTCCATGAGCTGGGCGCCGAGGTCATTGCCATCGGCTGCACCCCCGATGGCGTCAACATCAACGACGGCGTGGGCGCCACGCACCCGGCCGCGCTGGTGCAGGCGGTGCGTGCGCACCGCGCCGACTTCGGCATCGCCCTCGACGGCGATGCCGACCGGCTGCAGATGGTTGACGCGGATGGCCGCCTGTACAACGGCGATGAGTTGCTGTTCCTGATGGTGTGCGAGCGCATGGGGCGCGATGAGCATGTGCCCGGGGTGGTGGGCACGCTGATGACCAACATGGCGGTGGAGCTGGCCCTGCAGGCGCGCGGCGTGAAGTTCGTGCGCGCCAAGGTCGGCGACCGCTACGTGCTCGAAGCGCTGGCCCAGCACCACTGGATGTTGGGCGGAGAGGGCTCGGGCCACTTGCTGGTGCTCGACAAGCACACCACCGGCGATGGCCTGGTCAGCGCCTTGCAGGTGCTGCAGACCTGCGTGCGCACGGGCCAGAGCCTGGCACAGGCGCTGGCCGATCTGGTGCTGTTCCCGCAGGTGCTGTTGAACGTGCGCCTGCCGCCGGACCAGGACTGGAAATGCAATGCCCTGCTGGCCGAAGAAACCCGGGCCGTCGAGGCCGAGCTGGGCGGCTCAGGCCGCATTCTCATCCGCGCCAGTGGCACCGAGCCGCTGCTGCGCGTGATGGTGGAGGCGCGCGACGCAGCCCAGGCCCGCGCCTGCGCAGAGCGGCTGGCCGACGCCGCCCGGCGCGGTTGATTGCAATCATATTGATAGCTATCAACGCTTTATCCATCAGCGTTTGAGGCCCATTTGACTTGAATTCTGCCGGCGCAGCGGTGGATGCGCGGGCGCGCATGGCGGGCCTGGCATCCTCACCCTGGTCAAGGGTTCAAAGCGTCGGCTGTGCGGGTTTGCACCGGCGCGCGTGTAAACCCCGATGCAAGTAACAGAGTGCTTTCGTTAAGGTGCGACTCCAGGGCTGCCGCGCACCGCGGCGGCTTTTTGTGACATTTCACACATCGGAGACCGCCATGAAAATCAGCGAATTCAAGTGGGCAGCAATCACCTTGGCAGCGGCCAGCACGCTGCTTGCCTTGCCAGCCCATGCGGGCAAAACGCTCGACGGCATCAAGTCGCGCGGGCAGGTGGTCTGTGGCGTCCACACGGGTTTGGCGGGTTTTTCGGCGGCCGACTCCACGGGCAAATGGTCGGGGTTGGACGTGGACATCTGCCGCGCGACGGCCGCGGCGGTGCTTGGAGATGCAGAGAAGGTGAAATACGTGCCGCTGACGGCGCAGCAGCGCTTCACGGCGCTGCAATCGGGCGAGATCGATGTGCTCTCGCGCAACACGACCTTCACGCTCACGCGCGATGCATCGCTGGGCCTGAACCAGACGGTCGTCACGTACTACGACGGCCAGGGCTTCATCGTGCCAGTCAAGAGTGGCATCAAGAGCGCCAAGCAGTTCAAGAACCAGACGGTGTGCGTGCAGTCCGGCACCACCACCGAAAAGAACCTGACCGACTACTCCAAGGCCCACAGCCTCAACATCAAGACCGTGGTGTTCGAGAAGGAGGAGGCCGCCGTGGCGGCCTATTTCTCGGGCCGATGCATCTCGTACACCACCGACGCTTCGGGCCTGGCGTCGATCCGCAACAAGCAGGCCGCCACCCCGGCGGACCACACCATCCTGCCCGACCTGATCTCCAAGGAGCCCCTGGGACCGATGGTGCGCCGCGGGGACGATGAGTGGTTCGCCATCGTCAAGTGGGTGATCTACGGCCTGATCGAGTCCGAGGAATACGGCATCACCCAGGCCAATGTGGAGCAGATGAAAACCACCAGCAAGGACCCGGTGGTGTTGCGCATCCTGGGCGTGACGGAAGACATGGGCAAGCTGCTGGGCCTGGGCAAGGACTGGATGGCCAACGCACTCAAGGCGACGGGCAACTACGGCGAGATCTTCGAGCGCAATGTCGGGCCCAAATCGGCCCTGGGCTTGCCGCGCGGCCTCAACAACCAGTGGAACAACGGCGGCCTGATGTACGCCGATCCCGTGCGCTGAGCGCGCATACAGCGGGCCTTGGCCAGCCGGTGTGCGCCGGCGCAGCCCAGGCCACGGAGGGTGCTGCAGGCTCTGCAGCGCTGTTGCTCTCAACGAGATCTGGTGCCCATGTTTCCAACTGCCCCGCCCAAAAAGCGCACATGGTCCTGGCGCAGCCAAGCCTTCCGGGGCGCGGTGTACCAGCTTCTGGCCGTAGTGCTGATCGGCCTTGGAATCTGGTTTTTGGCGCACAACACCCTGCTCAACATGCGGGTGCGGGGCATCCAGAGCGGCTTTGACTTCCTGAGCCAGCCTGCGGGGTTCTCCATCGGCGAGAGCCTGTACCCGTTCGACTCCGCCGAGTCGTATTGGCGCGCCTTCGGCGTGGGCATCACCAACACCTTGCGCGTGGCCGTGGTGGGCATCGCGCTCGCCACGCTGCTGGGCACGCTCATCGGCGTTGGGCGGTTTTCCCGCAACGCCTTGGTGCGCGGGCTGTGCACCGCCTATGTAGAGTGCTTTCGCAACATTCCGGTGCTGCTGCAGTTGCTGATGTGGTACCTGCTGCTCACCGAAATTCTGCCTTCCACGGTCGACGCCTGGAAGCTCGGACCGTTCTTCCTGAGCAAGGGCGGATTCAACTTTCCGATTCCTGTCTGGTCTGCCGGGCATGGCTGGGCGGTGGGCGGGCTGGTGGGGGGCGTCGTGCTGGCCTGGGGGTACAGGCGCTGGGCCCTGCGGCGCTTCGAGGCCACGGGCCAGCCGCCCAGCCTGTGGCTTGCACCCGCGGCCATCGTGCTGCTGGCGACGCTGCTGGGATGGTGGCTGGGCGGGGCGCCGGCGGCATTCGACGTGCCTTTCAAAGGGGATTTTTCGATCGAAAACGGTGGCGCCGTCACCCCCGAATTCACGGCCGTGCTGCTCGGCCTGACGGTCTACACCACGGCCTTCATTGCCGAGGTGGTGCGTGCCGGCATCATGTCGGTGCCGGGCGGGCAGGGGGAGGCGGCTGCTGCGCTGGGCCTGAGCCGGGGGCAGGAGGTGCGCCTGGTCACGCTGCCGCAGGCGCTGCGCGTGATCATCCCGCCGCTCACCAACCAGTACCTCAACCTGACCAAGAATTCCTCGCTCGCCGTGGCCATCGGCTACCCCGACGTGGTGTCGATCGCCAACACCGCCATGAACCAGACGGGCCGGGCGGTGGAGTGCATCACCATCGTCATGGCGGTGTATCTGAGCACTTCGCTGCTCACCTCGCTGCTGATGGGCTGGTACAACGCGCGC
Organism: Acidovorax sp. SRB_24; assembly: GCF_012931925.1. Lineage (NCBI taxonomy): Bacteria > Pseudomonadati > Pseudomonadota > Betaproteobacteria > Burkholderiales > Comamonadaceae > Acidovorax > Acidovorax sp. SRB_24. The sequence continues at coordinate 32,569 of NZ_MWOM01000001.1, read as the reverse complement.
GCCGCCATCCGGGAGCGCTGAACCATGGCCGCCCAAACCTTTGTCCCGATTCCACCGCGTCCAGCCCCCATCAAAACGGAGGGAGCGCTGGCCTGGGTGCGCACCAATCTGCTGGGAGACTGGCAGACCTCACTGGCCACCGTGCTGGTCGGTGGCCTGCTGCTGTGGTATGTGCCGCAAGTCTTGTACTGGGCGCTGGTCAAGGCGGTCTGGCTGCCCCAGGTCGAGGCCTGCCGCGCACCGGGTGCGGGCGCCTGCTGGGGCGTGATCGCCGAAAAATACCGCCTGATCCTCTTTGGCCGCTATCCGTACGAAGAGCAATGGCGTCCTCTGGTGGCCACGCTGCTGGTGATGGCGCTGCTGGTGGCCAGCTGCACACGCGCGTTCTGGCGGCCCTGGCTGCCGGTGCTGTGGGTGCTGGTGCTGTCGGTGTTTTTTGCCTTGATGCATGGCAGCGTGGCCGGGTTGTCGCGTGTCGAGACCGACCGCTGGGGGGGGCTGCCGCTGACCATCCTGCTGTCCACGCTGTCGATTGCGCTGGCGTTTCCGATCGCGCTGCTCGTGGCGTTGGGGCGGGTGTCGTCCTTGCCTGCCATTCGCAGCGCCTGCACCATTTACGTCGAACTGGTGCGCGGTGTGCCGCTGATCTCGGTGCTGTTCATGGCCTCGTTCATGTTTCCACTGTTCATGCCGCAAGGGCTCACGGTCAATGTTCTGGTGCGCGTGCTGGTGGGCATCACGCTGTTTGCCGCGGCCTATCTGGCCGAGGTGATTCGCGGCGGGCTGCAGGCCATTCCAAAGGGCCAGGTGGAGGCCGCGGCCACGCTGGGGCTGTCGTACTGGCAGACCCAGCGCAAGGTCGTGCTGCCGCAGGCGCTGGCGCTGGTGGTGCCGGGCATCATGAACAGCTTCATCTCCATTTTCAAGGACACGTCGCTGGTGGCCATCGTGAGCCTGTACGAGTTGACCGGCGCGCTGGACCTGGCGCTGAACTCCGACGCGAACTGGCGGCCTTTCAAGATCGAAGGCTACCTGTTCATTGCGCTGATCTATTTCATTTTCTGCTTCTCCATGTCGCGCTACAGCCGCTGGGTGGAAAAGCAGGCCAACAAGGGCCGGCAACGCTGAGCCCCGCCACCAATGCCCATGCCTGAATCCATCATCACCTTCGACAAAGTCAACAAGTGGTACGGCAACAGCTTCCATGTGTTGCGCGATATCGACCTGGATGTGGCGCGCGGCGAACGCATCGTCGTCTGCGGGCCATCGGGCTCGGGCAAGTCCACGCTGATCCGTTGCATCAACCGCCTCGAAGAGCATCAGCAGGGCCGGCTGGTGGTTGATGGCGTGGAGCTGAGCGACGACGTGCGTGTCATTGACGATGTGCGCAAAAAGGTCGGCATGGTGTTCCAGCAGTTCAACCTGTTTCCGCACCTCACCGTGCTGGAAAACCTCACGCTCTCGCCCATGTGGGTGGGCAAGCTGCCCAAGAAGGAGGCCGAGGCGCGCGCCATGCAGCAATTGGAGCGTGTGCGCATCGCCGAGCAGGCCGCAAAGTACCCGCTGCAGCTGTCGGGCGGGCAGCAGCAGCGCGTGGCCATTGCGCGCGCGCTGTGCCTGACCCCCAAAATCATGCTGTTCGATGAGCCCACCTCGGCGCTGGACCCGGAAATGATCAAGGAAGTGCTCGACGTGATGATCGAGCTGGCCAACCAGGGCATCACCATGATTTGCGTCACGCACGAAATGGGCTTTGCCAAGGCCGTGGCCGACCGGGTGATCTTCATGGACCAGGGGCAGATCGTCGAGCAGAACACGCCCGAGGCATTTTTCAACCACCCCGAAAACGAACGCAGCCGCGACTTCCTGTCCAAGATCCTGGGGCACTGAACGCCTATCCCGGCTGGGGACCTGCGCTTGGCTAGCGGCGCAGCCTCTCCAGCAGCTGGGCGGCAGGCAGGGGGCGGCCGTGGTAATAGCCTTGTGCTTCGGTGCAGCCTTGCTCGCGCAGGAAGCTCAGCTGCTCGTGTGTCTCGACGCCTTCTGCGGTCGTCTGCATGCCCAGGGCCTGCGCCATGCGGATGATGGCGCTGACGATGGCGCGGTCGTTGTTGTCCTCGCCCAAATCGCGCACGAACGACTGATCGATCTTGAGCTTGTAGATCGGGAAGCGCTTGAGTTGGCTCAGCGAGGAATAGCCGGTGCCGAAGTCGTCCATGGACATGCGCACGCCACGCGCGTGCAGGCGGTCCATGGTGTCGATGGCGGCGCGCGGGTCGTCCACGGCCACGCCCTCGGTCAGCTCCAGCTCCAGCGAGTCGGCGGGCAGCCCGGTTTCTTCCAGGATGCGCGTGATGAGCTCGGGCAGTTGGGGCTGGCGGAACTGCACCGCAGAGAGGTTGACCGCCATGGTCTTGAGCTCGACGCCTTGCGCGCGCCAGGCCTGCAATTGCGCCAGCGCCGTGCGCAGCACCCACTCGCCAATCGGGAGAATCTGGCCGCAATCTTCGGCGATCGGAATGAACTCGGACGGCGCGATGGGCCCCAACTCGGGATGGTGCCAGCGCAGGAGCGCTTCGACGCCCGTGATAACACCCGAGTCCAGGCAAATCTGCGGTTGGTAGACCAGCGTGAACTGTCCGCGCTCCAGGGCGCGGCGCAGCGCATTCTCCAGCTGCAGCGCACGCACCGACAGCGCGCGCATCTGCGGCGTGAAAAAACTGTAGGTGTTGCGCCCGTCGAGTTTGGCGCGGTACATGGCCACGTCGGCGCACTGGCTCAGCGTGTCGAAGTCCGCGCCATCATCAGGAAACAGTGCGATGCCCATCGAAGGCGCCATCGTCAGTTCGTGGTGGTCGATTTGGTAGGGCAGGCGCGAGGCCTGCAGCAGCTTGTCGGCGACGCGCGCCGCGCCCCGGGCATTGGCGCCGGGCAACAGCAGGATGAACTCATCGCCCCCGAGCCGGCACACCGTGTCCTTGTCGCGCACGACCGAGCGCAGGCGCTTGGCAATGGCCACGAGCAGCGCGTCGCCCACACGGTGGCCCAGCGAGTCGTTCACATGCTTGAAGTGGTCCAGGTCCAGAAAGATGACCGCCAGCGGGGTCTGGCTCTGCTGCGCCGCGTGGATGGCATGCTGGCTGCGCTCGGCCAGCAGCGCGCGGTTGGGCAGTCCGGTCAGGGCGTCGTAATGGGCCAGCCAATAGATGCGCTCCTGGTCCTGGCGGCGGTCGTTGATTTCGCGGTGCAGGTTGTCGACCGTTTCACTGAGCTGGCGGGTGCGCTCCAGCACCAGTTGCTCAAGTTCCTCGTGGACACGCGCCAATGCGGCCTGTGAGCGCTGGCGCTCGGTGATATCCATGGTGATCCACACCGTGCCGCGTTGCGGGTGCGCGGGGTCCACGGCCTTGCTGCGCACCTCGCACACCACGGTCGAGCCGTCCTTTTTGCGCAGCGTGAGTTCGCCCTCGAACGACAGCCCCTGCGACAGCGGGCCATAGCAGCGCTGCCCGACATGCTCCCACTCGGCGTCGCTGGTGTACCAGCGGCGCGAGAGGCTGCCCAGCAGTTCGCCCGGGCTGTAGCCAAGCATTTGCTCGAAATGCTGGTTGCAGCGCGTCAGGCGGCGCTCGCGCAGAAATACGATGCCGACCATGGCGTTGTCGAACAGTGCCTGCTTTTCCCACAGGGCTGCGTCCAGCAGGGCCTGGGCGCTGCGCTGGTCATCGATGTCGTCGATGATCCAGATGGAGCCCTCGGATGTGTCCTGCGGGTTGATGAGGCTGCCCGTGAGCCGTGCCCAGAACAGCGCGCCGTCGCGCCGGCGCATGGTGCGCTCGGTGCGGTAGGTTTGTCCGCCCGACAGCACCGGGTAGGCCGCGCGACCCAGCTCCTGGAACGCGGCGCGGTGGGGGTGGAAGCCTTCGCTGTTGTAGCCGACGAGCTCATTCTGCGAGCGGTAGCCAAAAATCTCTGCGTAACGCGGATTGCAGCGGACCACCCGGCGCTTGCGGATGAAAACGATACCGGCGCCCGCGCTGTCGAGCAGCACTTGCTGCTCGCGCAGCGCGCGTTGCAAGGGGGCGTCGACAGGGTCGATAACTTCCGAAAAAACGGGTGCGTCGTGCAAAAAGGACATGTCGCCGCTGGCGGTCGCAAGTGGGCTGGAAAGTGTACGAAAGTGTATCAGCGCAGGGGGATTTTGGGCTAGGCGCATGCAATTGTTACGCAGGCATGGCCCGGGTTTTTCGCCTTGTGTTGGAGCCGCTGGGTGCCGCACCGAAGTGTTATGGGTGTCATGAATTTGCCGCGCAGCGGACATGGGCGCGTCATGACCGTCTTTCAGACTGTTGATCGAGAGGCCGGGCGTGGTGCCGGGCTGTGGGTCACACGGCGGATGCCGCAGCAGGCGTCCGGCAGAACAGGAGAACCTGATGGACGATTTACCCCACCCCGCCGGGCCGTTGCCTTTGGCACCTGCCGTGCGGGAGGCGCTTCATCCGCTGCCCAGAGTGGCGGGCGTGCCGGCGCCCGCCGAGGGCCGCACGGAATATGCGGTGGCTTGGGCGCGGCACCAGGACGAAGTGCGCGAGGCCCAGCGCCTGAGGTTCGATGTCTTTGCCACCGAGATGGGCGCGCGCTTGAGCAGCCCCGAGCCGGGCCACGACATCGATCTGTTTGACGACTTTTGCGAGCACCTGCTGGTGCGCGATGCGCGCAGCCAGCAGGTGATAGGCACCTACCGCGTGTTGACGCCAGCCCAGGCGCGCCGTGTGGGTTGCACCTACAGCGACACCGAGTTCGACCTGACCCGCCTGCGGGGCCTGCGCGATCGCATGGTGGAACTGGGGCGCAGCTGCGTGCACCCCGGGCACCGGCAAGGCGGCGTGATCTTGGCGCTGTGGGGGGCGCTGGCGGACTTCATGGTGCGCAACCGGCTCGACACGATGATGGGGTGCGCCAGCATTCCCATGCTGCACCAGGGGGTGGTGAGTGGCCATGCCGCAGCCAGCATCTGGGAGCAGCTGCGCCAGACCCATCTGGCGCCGATCGAGCACCAGGTGCTGCCGCGCCTGGCGCTGCCGGTGGAGCGGCTCGATGGCTCGCTGCGCATCGAGCCCCCCGCGCTCCTGAAGGGCTACCTGCGCCTGGGCGCCCGGGTGCTGGGTGCGCCCGCGTGGGACCCCGACTTCAACACGGCGGACCTGCCGATGATGATGCGCATTGCCGACCTGGCGCCGCGCTACCGCAAGCATTTCCTGGGCGCTCAGTGATTGGGGGCGGCGGTCCGCCGCGGCGCACCGCGCCCGCAGGGGTGTCATATGTCATGTCATGAAGTTGTCATATCTGCTTTTGATACTTCCAGCTTGTCAGTGTCCTGGAATGTGTCCATGCCCGTCGAGTGCGCCCAAAGAACCGAACCGCCGTTTTCCACCGGCGATGCGCCATCCACACCGGACGCCGTGCCTGCTGGAACGCCAGAGGCAGAGCCAGAATGGGCCGAGCCGGTGAGCGAGGGGGCGGAAGATCGCCCTGCGGCTGCGTTGCTGGACCGGGACCACAGCATTCTGGCGTTCAACGAGCGCGTGTTCGACTGGGCCGTGCGGCCCGATGTGCCCCTGTTGGAGCGCCTGCGCTACCTGTGCATCGTGTCGTCCAACCTGGACGAGTTTTTCGAGGTGCGCGCAGCCCCGCATGTGGCAGCGGCCCGCAACGGCGACACCAAGGGGGCGTGCACTGCGGTCTCGTTCGAAGCCATCTCCGCCCAGGCGCACGCCCTGGTAACCCGCCAGTACGCGCTCTACAACGACGTGCTGGTGCCGGCGTTCGAGGCGCAGGGCATCCGCATCGTTTCGCAGGGCGCGCGCAGCGCGGCGCAGCGCCGCTGGGTGCGGGGCTATTTCCACCGCGAAGTGCGCCCTCTGCTGGTGCCCGTGGGGCTCGATCCGGCGCACCCGTTTCCGCAGGTGGCCAACAAGACGCTGAACTTCATCGTGCGCCTCAAGGGCAGCGACGCCTTTGGGCGTGAGAACGAGATTGCCATCGTGCGCGTGCCGCGTGTCTTGCCGCGCCTGATCCGCATGCCCGCCGGCGTGGCGCCCCGAGGGGCGCAGTTCGTCAGCCTGTCGAGTGTGGTGCGCGCACACCTGGCGGAGTTGTTTCCTGGCCGGCAGGTCACGGAGTTTTCGCAGTTCCGCGTCACACGCCACTCCGATCTGGCGGTGGACGAAGAGGATGTGCGCAGCCTGCGCACCGTGCTGCGCCAAGGCCTGCAGCAGCGCAACTATGGCGAGGCCGTGCGGCTGGAGGTCTCGTCCGGCTGTTCCCGGTTTTTGTCGGACTTCCTGCTGCAGCAGTTCGGTTTGCCGGCCGGCGCGCTGTACCGCGTGCACGGGCCGGTCAACCTCGTGCGCCTGGCGCAGCTGGTCGACTTGGTGCAGGCACCCGAGCTGCTGTTTGCGCCCTGGCAGGCGGCCGCGCCGCGCCGCATGCTGGCCGGCGAATCCATCATGGCCGAGATGCGCCGGCGCGACGTGCTGATCCACCAGCCGTTCGAGAGCTTCGACGGCGTGCTGGCATTCTTGCGCGAAGCGGTCAACGATCCGCAGGTGGTGGCCATCAAGCAGACCATCTATCGCACAGGGTCCGACCCGCAGATGATGGAACTGCTGCGGGAAGCGGTGCGCCGAGGGAAAGAGGTCATGGCCGTGGTCGAGCTCAAGGCGCGCTTCGACGAAGAGGCCAACATCAACTGGGCCGAGGCGCTCGAGTCCGTGGGTGCGCAGGTGGTCTATGGCGTCGTCGGCCTCAAGACCCACGCCAAGATGCTGCTGGCCACGCGCCGCGAAGGCCGGCACCTGCGCCGCTACGGCCACCTGTCCACCGGCAACTACAACCCGAGCACGGCGCGCCTGTACACCGATCTGAGCTACTTCACGGCCGACGAGGACACCACGGCCGACATGGACAGCGTGTTCAACCACCTGGCCAGCCAGAACCGCCTGCCGCGCATGCGCCGCCTGCTGGTGGCGCCGTTCCACCTGCACCGGCGCACGCTCGAAAAAATCGAGCAGGTCGGCCTGGCCGCCAGCCGGGGGCAGGGCGGGCGCATCGTGGCGAAGATGAATGCGCTCACCGACGAGGCGCTGGTGCATGCGCTGCTGCTGGCCGGCCAGCGCGGCGTGCAGATCGATCTGATCGTGCGCGGCGCCTGCATCCTGCCGGCGCAGGTGCCGGGGCTGAGCGACAACATCCGCGTGCGCTCCATCATTGGCCGCTTCCTGGAACACTCGCGCGTGTTCTATTACCGCTGCGGGGAAGACGAAGAGCTCTACCTCTCCAGCGCCGACTGGATGAACCGCAACATGCTGCGCCGCGTCGAGATTGCCTGGCCCGTGACCGACCCGCAACTGCGCCAGCGCATCATTGACGAGTGCCTGGTGGCCTACCTCTGCGATGACCGCGATGCCTGGAGTCTGCAGGCCGATGGCCGGTATGAGCGCGTCCACGGGCCAGACGGGGGCACGGGGGCGCAGGACGCCCTGATGCAACGCTACGGCCCCGTGTCGCGCTCCACCGCGCAGGCGGATTGAGGGGGCCCGCATGATGGACCTGATCCTGTGGCGCCACGCCGAAGCGCAGGATGCGCCCGAGGGCATGGACGACCTGCAACGCACCTTGACCGCGCGCGGTGAAAAGCAGGCCGCCCGCATGGCGGCATGGCTGGACCGCCAACTCCCCAACGGCCTGCGCGTGCTGTGCAGCCCGGCGCGTCGCACCGAGCAGACCGCCCAGGCCCTGGGCCGCAAATACAAGCTGCGCGCCGAGTTGCTGCCCGGCGCAAGCCCCGCGGAGTTGCTGGAGCTCGCGCAGTGGCCGCGTGCGCGCGGCGCGGTGCTCGTGGTGGGGCACCAGCCGGTGCTCGGGCAGACGATTGCGCAGCTGCTGGGTCAGACGTCCGGCGAGTGCGCGGTGCGCAAGGGCTCGGTGTGGTGGCTGCGCCAGCGCCAGCGGATGGACCAGCTCGAAACCGTGGTGCTGGCCGTGCAGTCGGCCGACTTCCTGTAACCACGTTCCAACGCCGCCCGCTGTGCCGCGCCGTGGCGCGCAAGGTGCCTGCGGCCGCGTTCAAGGACCTTGTTCAGGGCACCGTGAGGGCCAGCTCCCACGGCGTTTTCTGCCAGGCCAGCACTTCTTCGCGCAGAAGGTGGGCCGACTGCGGAAACGCCGCCGCCCATCCGGCGCGCGCGCTCAGCACGATGCGCTGCCCTTGTTGCGCGATCGCCAGCCCCTGTATATCGGGGTCGCGCCGCGCGTGGCACAGCGCGACGGCCAGGCGCAGGCACAGCAGCGGCAGCGCCGTGCCGGCATCGCCCAGCTCGGCTTCGATTTTCTTGAGCTTGCCGCGGTGGCCCAGCACCAGCAGGGCCAGGCGGTGCATTTCGGGCATGGCAAAGCCGGCGGCGTCGGTGTTGTCGAGGATGTAGGCGCCGTGCCGGTGGTAGTCGCTGTGGGCGATGCGGCAGCCCACTTCGTGCAACTGCGCGGCCCACTGCAGCTTGCGCAGCGCTGGGCTCGCGTCGCCTGGGCACAGCTGGGAAAACAGCGCACAGGCCACCTGGCGCACGCGCTCGGCCTGGGCGCCGTCCACGCCAAAGCGCAGCATCAAAGCGCGCACGGTGGCCGCGCGCAGGTCGGTCTCCGGCTGCTCGCGGTCGACCAGGTCGTACAGCGCGCCCTGGCGCAGGGCGCCCTGCGCCACCCGCATCTCGTCGATCTCCAGCAGGTCGAACACGGCCCGCAGCACGCTGATGCCGCCGCCAATGACGGGGCGGCGGTCTTCCTTGAGGCCGTCCAGGCGCACGCGATCCGCGCTTTGGGCGCGCAGCAGGCGCTCCTGCAGCCAGTCGAGGTCGGCGCGCTGGATGCGCCCCGCGGGCTGTCCGGCCGCGGCCAGGATCTCGCCGACGGCGCCCACCGTGCCCGAGGAGCCATAGGCCACGTCCCAGGCGCCGCGGCAGAAGCTCTCCTGTGCCTCGTCCAGCACGGCCTTGGCGGCGACCTCGGCGGCGGTGAACGCCTGCGGGGTGAAAGCGCCATCGGCAAAGTAGCGCCAGGACCAGGCCACGCTGCCCACCGGGAACGACGCCACGGCGTGCGCCTGGTATTGCTGGCCGACGATCAGCTCGGTCGAGCGTCCGCCGATGTCCACCACCAGGCGCCGTTCGTCCGACTGCGGCAGCAGCCGTGCCACGCCCTGGTAAATCAGGCGCGCCTCCTCGGGGCCCGACACCACTTCGATGGGGTGGCCGAGGATTTCGCTGCCGCGCTGCAGGAACGCGTCGCGGTTGCGCGCCTCGCGCAGGGTTTGCGTGGCCACGGCGCGCACCTGCGCGGGGGCAAATCCGGCCAGGCGCTCGGCAAAGCGGGCCAGGCAGTCCCAGCCGCGCTGCATGGCCTGCGCGCTGAGGTTGAGTTGCTCGTCCAACCCCGCGCCCTGGCGCACCGTTTCCTTGCGGTATTCGACGCGCTGGATGTGGCCGTGCTCCAAACGGCCGATTTCAAGGCGAAAGCTGTTCGATCCGAGATCGACAGCGGCGAGCAATGTTCCGTGGTGCATGGGGGGTGCCTGGGGTGCCGGCTTTGTGGCGGCGCAGCATAGCATTCGCCGAGGGCGTCAGCCGACGATGCGGCCGTCCGGGGTCAGCATGGTTTGCGTGACGTAGGCGTTGGCCCGCCTTTTGCCCTGGAAGGCGACGGTGAAGCCGCCGATGTGGGTGTCGGTGCGCCGGCGCAGGGCCGCCAGCGCGCTGGCACGCGTCAAAGGGCCTTCGGCGCGCGCCAGGGCCTCGGCGGTGTAGCGCGCTGCAATGAAGCCGGCCAGTCCCAGCGGCGTGGGCGGTTCGTCGTACAAGCGCGCCAGGGCGCTGCGGTAGGCGCGCACCACTGGCAGGGGAGACGTGATCAGGGGCACGGCCTGCGTGGCAATCACCGAGGTGTTGTGCGGCATGCCTTTCATTTGTGCCAGCACCTGCAGGTTCACATCGGCCAGCGCCACCACATAGCACTGGCGCCCGGGCGGCAGCTGGATCTGGCGCGTGAAGTCGTGCAGCTCCGGCGTGCCTCCGACGAACAGGATGAGGGCGTGGCGCTGCGCGGCGCGGGCCGCGTCGCGGCGTGCCAGCGGCAGGGGCTGCATGCGCACCGACAGGGTTTGCGCCGCCCGCGCGATCTCGGCCTGCGACTGCTGCTGGATGCTGGCGCTGCCGTAGGCCACGCCCATGTCCTGCACGCCCATGCTGGCCAGCGTCTTGAGGGCGTGCGCGATCTGCGCCTGGTAGCCCGGAAAGATGTCGAACACCGTGTCGTCTGGCCAGGCTTCGGTGCCGTGCAGCCACGGCGCCACCTGGGCCAGCGGCGTGCCGGTGCCCGAGCGCGCTTGCAGGGTGGCCAGGCCGGCGGCGGCGGCGTTGCCCACGCAGCCCGACAGCGCCACGCAGTCCGCCGTGGCCTGCGCCTTGTGCCATGCGGCCTGCAGGCCGGCGGCGCTGCCGTCGGTCTCCAGCACCAGGTGCTGTACCGGCCGGCCGGCCAGGCCGCCCTGGGCATTGAGCTCTTGCCAGGCGGCGCGCGAGCCGGTCAGAAAATCGCGGCTCACGTCTTGCTGCGCGGCCGAGAGGTCGGCGATCTGGGCGATCGTGACGGCGCGGCCCGCCGGCGCCGGCGCCGACCAGGCGACGGGCGCAGCGCCGGCCAGCGCCGTGCACTGCAGCCAGCGCCGGCGGCTCAGGGAGGGGAGGGCGGGGCGCTTGGAGGGCAGGGGCGGAGGGGTGAACACGGTGGACGTTTTCTGCGGTGGCCGGATAGGAAGGTTCAAAAAAGTGAGCTACCAGCGCTGGTTTTTTCTGTGTTTCAGATAGTTTTGTGTCTGAAAACCAATGAAAACGAGCGCATTCAGCTATGGTTTTTGAATTTCTTGCAGGCCAGCCTTTGCGGGAGCGGCCCGTGGCGGCAGCCTAGGCAGGTGCTGTGACAGGGCTGTGACATCTGTTTCATCCGGGGATATGACGGCATTTCCGTGTGTCACAACAATGTCACACAGGCCTTTTAGAGTCGCCTCAACCCCACTTTCTCAACCCAAAGGTCTTTTCATGAAAATGTCCGCGATTCGAATTCTGGTGGCTGGCGTGGTGTCCGCCGGTGCATTCTCTGGCGCCTGGGCGCAGCAAGAGGCCACGGGCGCCGGTGCGAGCTTCCCGGCGCCGCTGTACTCCAAGTGGGCGTCCGATTACCACAAGGCCACGGGCGTCAAGATCAACTACCAGTCGGTGGGCTCGGGCGCGGGTCTGCGCCAGATCGAAGCCAAGACGGTGGACTTCGGCGCTTCGGATGCGCCCCTCAAGGACGACGAGCTGAGCAAGAAGGGCCTGGTGCAGTTCCCCACGGTGATCGGTGGCATCGTGCCCGTGGTCAACATCAAGGGCATCGAACCCGGCCAGCTCAAGCTCAGCGGCCAGGTGCTGGGCGACATCTATCTGGGCAAGATCACCCAGTGGAACGATGCGGCCATCAAGGCCCTGAACCCCAGCCTGGCCCTGCCCGACGCGGCCATCGCTCCCGTGCGCCGCGCCGACGGCTCGGGCACGACCTTTGGCTTCACCAACTACCTGAGCAAGGTCAATGCCGAATGGAAGACCAAGGTCGGTGAAGGCACGGCCGTGAACTGGCCCACGGGTGCGGGCGGCAAGGGCAACGAAGGCGTCGCCGCTTTCGTGGGCCGCCTGCCCAACTCCATCGGCTACGTGGAATATGCGTACGTCAAGCAAAACAAGATGACCTATGCCCTGCTGCAAAACAGCGCCGGCACCTTCGCGTCGCCCACCGAAGGCTCCTTCAAGGCTGCCGCGGCCGGTGCCGACTGGGCCAAGAGCTTCTACCAGATCCTGACCAACCAGCCCGGCAAGGAATCGTGGCCCATCACGTCGGCCACGTTCATCCTGATGCAAAAATCGCAGGACAAGCCCGCGCAGGCCGCCACGGCGTTGAAGTTCTTCGAGTGGGCGTACAAATCGGGTGATGCGACGGCTTCCAGCCTGGACTACGTGCCCATGCCCGATGTCGTAAAGACCCAGATCATGAAGTCATGGGGCGATATCAAGGACACTTCGGGCAAGGCCATTGCGCTGAAGTGATTCCCCGGGCCGGCCTGGTGCCGGCCTGTGTTCCATTGCATTCTTTCAAGGCACCGACGTGTCCACACCACTGCCCGCCCACCAGATTCCGCCTCCCGACATCGCCGGGACAGGCGCGGTGAAGACCGCGCCTCCCCGGCCGCGGCCGCTCATTTCGGGCGGGCTGGCAGACAAGCTGTTCGGTCTGTTGGCCCGGTGCGCGGCGCTGCTGACGCTGGCGCTGCTGCTGGGCATCCTTACGTCGCTGGTCATCGGTGCCTGGCCCTCCATCGAAAAGTATGGCCTGGGCTTTCTCACGCGCAGCGTGTGGGACCCTGTGCAGAATGACTATGGCGGCCTGGTCATGATTTATGGCACGCTGGTCACGTCGTTCATTGCCTTGTTGATCGCGGTGCCGGTGAGTTTCGGCATCGCCCTGTTTCTGACCGAGCTGTCGCCGGCCTGGCTCAAGCGTCCCCTGGGGACCGCCATCGAACTGCTGGCGGCGGTGCCGTCGATCGTGTACGGCATGTGGGGCCTGATGGTATTCGGCCCCATCTTGGCGCGTTTTGTGCAGCAGCCCCTGCAGAGCCTGCTGTCGGGCGTGCCCTTCCTGGGGGCCTTCGTGTCGGGTCCGCCGGTGGGCATCGGCGTGCTGTCGGCGGGCATCATCCTCGCGATCATGATCATCCCGTTCATCGCCGCCGTGATGCGCGACGTGTTCGAGGTGACGCCGCCGCTGCTCAAGGAGTCGGCCTATGGACTGGGCTCGACCACCTGGGAGGTGGTGTGGAAGGTGGTGCTGCCCTATACCAAGACGGGAGTGCTGGGCGGCATCATGCTCGGGCTCGGGCGTGCGCTGGGCGAGACCATGGCGGTGACGTTTGTCATCGGCAACATGAACCAGCTCAATTCGCTGTCGGTGTTCGAGGCCGCCAACAGCATCACATCGGCGCTGGCCAACGAGTTTGCCGAGGCGGCCGAGGGCCTGCACCAGGCGTCGCTGATCTACCTGGGCCTGGTGCTGTTTTTCATCACCTTTGTGGTGCTCGCGCTGTCCAAGGTGCTGCTGGCCCGCCTGCAAAAGAACGAAGGAGCGCGCGCATGAGCGGCACGGCACAGAAGCTGATCTCCGCCGCCGAGCAGACCCGCGCGCGGCAGGCCATGTATGCGCGGCGCAAGCGCGTCAACCGCGTTGCCCTGGCGTTGTCGCTGGCGGCCATGGTGTTCGGCGTGTTCTGGCTCGTCTGGATCCTGTGGGAGACCGTGCGCCTGGGCCTGGGCGGCCTGAGCCTGGCCCTGTTCACCGAGATGACGCCTCCGCCCAACGAGGTCGGCGGCATCTCGAACGCCATTTTTGGCTCGTTCGTCATGGTGCTGATGGCGACTTTCATCGGCACGCCGATCGGCATCATGGCCGGCGTGTACCTGGCGGAATACGACCCCCGCGGCTGGCTCGCGTCGGTCACGCGCTTCGTCAACGACATCCTGCTGTCGGCGCCCAGCATCGTGATCGGCCTGTTCGTCTACGCCGTGGTGGTGGCGCGCTTTCGCAGCTTCTCGGGCTATGCGGGCATCGTGGCCCTGGCGCTGATCGTGATTCCGGTGGTCATTCGCACCACCGAGAACATGCTCGTGCTGGTGCCGGCCAGCTTGCGCGAGGCCGCCTATGCCCTGGGCGCGCCCAAGTGGAGGGTGATCACGCTGGTGACCCTGCGCGCGGCGCGGGCCGGCGTGATCACGGGTGTGCTGCTGGCCGTGGCGCGCATTGCGGGTGAAACCGCGCCGCTGCTGTTTACCGCGCTGAACAACCAGTTCTGGAACTCCGACCTGTCCAAGCCCATGGCCAGCCTGCCGGTGACCATCTTCAAATTTGCGATGAGCCCCTACGAAAACTGGCAGCAATTGGCATGGGCGGGCGTGTTCCTGATCACCGTGACCGTGCTCGGGCTCAACATTCTGGCGCGCGTTCTCACGCGCCAGAAATAAAACAAGGAAGCTTCCATGTCCCCCAGCCCCAAAGCGACAAGCGCCCCCAAGATCACGGTGCGCGACCTCAATTTCTACTACGGCAAGTTCCATGCCTTGAAGGGCATCAACCTCGATATTCCCGAGAACAAGGTGACCGCGTTCATCGGGCCCTCGGGCTGCGGCAAGTCCACGCTGCTGCGCACCTTCAACCGCATGTTCGAGCTCTATCCCGAGCAGCGCGCCGAAGGCCAGATCGTGCTGGACGGCGAAAACCTGCTGACCAGCAAACAGGATGTGGCGCTGATCCGCGCCAAGATCGGCATGGTGTTCCAGAAGCCCACGCCGTTTCCGATGTCGATCTACGACAACATCGCCTTTGGCGTGAAGCTGTTCGAGAACCTCAACGCCACCGACATGGACGACCGCGTCGAGTGGGCCCTGCGCAAGGCCGCGCTGTGGAACGAAGTCAAGGACAAGCTGGCCCAGAGCGGCTCGGGCCTGTCGGGCGGGCAGCAGCAGCGCCTGTGCATTGCGCGCGGCATTGCCATCAAGCCCGAGGTGCTGCTGCTCGACGAGCCGTGCTCGGCGCTGGACCCGATTTCCACCGCCAAGATCGAGGAACTGATCGCCGAGCTCAAGAGCGAGTACACAGTGGTGATCGTGACGCACAACATGCAGCAGGCGGCGCGCTGCAGCGACTACACGGCCTACATGTACCTGGGCGACCTGATGGAGTTCGGCGAAACCGAGCAGATGTTCTTCAAGCCCCAGCGCAAGGAGACCGAGGACTACATTACCGGCCGTTTTGGCTGAAAGGGATTGGCATGGCTGAAAAACACCTCTCATCGCAGTTCGACAGCGAACTCAAGAACATCTCGGCGCGGGTCATGGAGCTCGGCGGTCTGGTGGAGTCGCAGATCCAGCACGCGATCTATGCGCTGTCGCACTTTAGCCTCGAGGCCGTGCAGCAGGTGGTGGCGCTGGAGAGCCGCGTCAACGCCATGGAGGTCGAGATCGATCATGAACTCTCCACCATCATCGCCCGGCGCCAACCGACGGCGCGCGATTTGCGCCTGTTGATGGCGTTCTCCAAGGCCACGGCCAACCTCGAGCGCATGGGCGACGAGGCGCACAAGATGGGGCGCATGGTGCAGTCCATCATCGAGGGTGGCGCACCGCGCTCGCTGCCCACCATGGACCTGCGCGTGGCGGCCGATCTGGCCTCGGGCCTGCTGCGCAAGGCGCTCGATGCCTTTGCGCGCCTCGATACCAAGGCGGCGGTGGCGATTCTGCGGGAAGATGACCTGATCGACGAAGAGTTCGACGGCTTCGTGCGCAAGCTCATCACCTACATGATGGAAGACCCGCGCACCATTTCGGCCAGCCTTGACCTGCTGTTCCTGGCCAAGGCCATCGAGCGCATCGGCGACCATTCCAAGAACATGGCCGAGCTGATCATTTACCTGGTCGAGGGCAAGGACGTGCGCCACACCTCGCTCGACCAGATCGAATCGGCCGTACTGTGAAGGTCGGCCGACACCCATGAAAAAGTTGCCCCGCGTCCTGATCGTCGAAGACGAGCCCGCGATTGCCGAGCTGATCGCCGTCAACCTGCGCCACAACGGTTTTTCCCCCATCTGGTCGGAGGACGGCGAGTCGGCGCAGCGCGAGCTCGATGCCGTGCTGCCCGACGTGATCCTGCTCGACTGGATGCTGCCGGGCCAGAGCGGCCTGCAGCTGGCGCGCAAGTGGCGCGCGGATGGCCGCACCAAGGCCGTGCCCATCCTGATGCTGACCGCGCGCGGCGACGAACCCGACAAGGTGGCAGGCCTGGACGCTGGCGCGGACGACTACATCACGAAGCCGTTTTCCACCCAGGAGTTGCTGGCGCGCATCCGCGCCGTGCTGCGCCGGCGTGCGCCCGAGCAGGTGGCCGACAGCGTGGCCATCGGCGCCCTGGCGCTCGATGCGGCCACGCACCGCGTCACGTTCGAGGGCCAGGCGCTCAAGGTCGGGCCGACCGAATTCAAGCTGCTGCACTTCCTGATGAAGCATGCCGAGCGCGTGCACAGCCGCTCGCAGCTGCTCGACAAGGTGTGGGGCGACCATGTGTTCATCGAGGAACGCACCGTGGATGTGCACGTCAAGCGCCTGCGCGAGTCGCTGGGTGGGGGCAGTGTGATGGTCGAGACGGTGCGTGGCGCAGGCTACCGCCTCACGGCGCAGCCGCAGGCGCTGGCGCGGGCCTGAACGGCTGGGCCTGCCGCCGTTTTTTCTATCCGTCCAGGCCTCTATGTTCTTTCGCTTTGTGGTTTTCTTGTCGTGGCAACTCGCGGGTGGGCTGGTGGGCTGGTGGAAGGCAGGGCCATGGGGCGCGGCCGTGGGCGCAGCGGCGGCGGCGTGGATCTGGTTTGTCTGGGACATGGTGCGCGGTGGGCGCGTCTTGCGCTGGCTGCGCCATGGTGACCTGGCGCAGGCACCCCGCCTTTACGGCCTGTGGGGCGAGGCCAGCGACCGGGTGCGCCGCCTGCTGCGGCAGATGCAGGGCCAGGTGCAAGAAAGCGAGCAGCGCCTGCAGGAAGTGCTGTCTGCGCTGCAGGCTTCGCCCAACGGCGTGATTTTGCTCAACGCCGAAGGCTGCATCGAGTGGTGCAACCAGATCGCAGCGGCGCATTTCGGCATCGATGCCGAGCGCGATCTGCTGCAGTCGATTGGCAACCTGGTGCGCCACCCCGATTTCAGCGCCTACTACGCCGGACGTGACTTCGCCTCGGCCGTGGTGATCGCGGGCCGGCAAAGCACGCCCTCGCGCCCGGTGCGCCTGTCGGTGCAGCTGCACCCCTATGGCCAGGGACGCAGCCTGCTGCTGTCGCGCGATGTGACGACGCTGGAGCAGGCCGACGCCATGCGGCGCGATTTTGTCGCCAACGTCTCGCACGAGATCCGCACCCCGCTGACCGTGCTCAGCGGCTTTGTCGAAACATTGCAGACACTGGCCCTGCCGTCCGAGGAGCAGCAGCGCTACCTGGCACTGATGGCGCAGCAGGCGGCGCGCATGCAAAGCGTGGTCAGTGGCCTGCTGGCGCTCTCGCGCCTGGAAGGCAGCCCGTTGCCCGGTCTGGCCGAGTGGACGCCTGTGGCACAGCTGCTGCGGGCCTGCGAGGACGAGGCGCGCGCGCTGTCGGCCCTGCTGGCGCCCGAACCCCGGCGCGTGCATGCACTCGAGTTTCCGCCGCCGCAGGTGCTGCAGAGCCTCGGAGAGATCGCAGGTGTTCCGGCCGAGCTGCAAAGCGCGCTGTCGAACCTGGTCGGCAATGCGGTGCGCTACACACCGACCCCCGGCACGATCCGGGTGTCGTGGACCCGGGCGCCCGATGGCGGGGCGGTGTTTTCGGTGGCCGACACCGGCCCGGGCATCGATCCCGTGCACATCCCGCGCCTGACCGAGCGCTTTTATCGTGTGGACCGCAGCCGCTCGCGCGAGACCGGCGGCACGGGTTTGGGGCTGGCCATCGTCAAGCATGTGCTGCAGCGCCATGGCGCTTCGTTGCAGATCGAGAGCGTGCCCGGAAAGGGCGCGACCTTTTCCGTGCATTTCCCGGCCAACCGGCTGAGCGTTCCCCAACTACCGGGTGTCGTCAGCGCGGCTGCGGCCTGACCGCGCGCCGCAGCATTCCCGTGAAGAACACCGCCGTGACCGCCAGCGCCAACGCGCTGGTAGCCCAGAACGGCGCGGGCGAGGGCCGCGGCGCCCAGGCGCCCAGGCCCCGGTAGGCGAGCACATACCCCAGGCCCAGGCCACCGCCCCACAGCAAGACGCCATACACCAACAGGGGCGCCACCGTGATGCGGTAGCAGCGCAGCACAAACACGCACACCGTCTGCACGGCGTCGGCCAGGTGGTACAGCGCCACCCACACCAGCAGCTGTGCCGTGAGCGCAATCACCTCTGCCTGTGGCGAATAGACCGCTGCAATGCGGCCTCTTGCTATGAATAACAGAGCTGAGAGCCCAATGCCCATCAGCGCTGCAAGCCGAAATCCCATCCAGGCTGCGGCGCGTGCCCGGTCGTCGTCGCCCGCGCCGCGCCAAAACCCCACGCGCGCGCTGGCCGCAATCGCCAGCGACAGCGGCACCATGTAGAGCACGGCGGCCAGGTTGGCCGCGATCTGGTGGCTTGCCGATGCCAGCATGCCCTGGCGTGCGATGAACAGCGCCATCAGCGTGAACGAGGTGACCTCGACCGTGACCGCCAGGCCTGCCGGTATGCCCAGCCGCGCCAGCGCACCGATCTGCCGCCAGTCGGGGCGCTCCATGCGCTGCCAGATGCGCAGTGGGCCATACAGCTCCTGCGTGCGCAGCAGCCACACCCCCAGGCCCAGCATGGCGTAATTGACCGCCAGCGTGGCCCAGGCACAGCCGACGGCGCCCAGCGACGGCACGCCGGCACCGCCAAACGTGAACCAGACCGAGAGCGGCAGCTTGATGAACAGCGAGGCCAATTGCAGCCAGGTGACCAGCTGCGGGTGGCCCAGCGCCTGGGTGAGTGTGCTGAACATGCGGAACAGCAAGGCCGGCGGCAGGGCCAGCGCCAGCACGGCCAGGTACTGGGTCACCGGCGTGCGCAGGGCAGGCGGCACGCTGGTCCATTCGAGCACGGCAGCGGGAGAGAGCAGGAGGGCCATGCCCAGCGCCGACGCCATCGCGCACAGGTACAGGGCCTGGCGGAAAGACGCGCCCATGCGGGCGGGCGCCTTGGCACCGCGCTGCTCGGCCCACACCGGCAGCAGGGCCTGCAGCACGCCCATCAGGGCGACATAGACGCTCACGAAAATGGCCGAACCGATGGACAGCGCCGCCAGCGAAGCCTCGGAATGCCGGCCCGCCACGATGGTGTCGGTGACGCCGAACGCCATGACGGCCAGTTGCCCAGCCAGCACGGTGAGCGCGTGGCGGATGAGGGTGCCGCGCTCGGACATTCAGGGGCTACTGCGCCGGTACACCCAGATGAAGTCGCTCCTGTCGGTCGGGCGCGCGAGCTGGGCCGCCAGTGTCCACTGCTGCCCATCCACACCGGCTGATGGCGCGCTGGGGGTACGGCGGTCCGCCACCAGCAGCCAGGGGCAGTGCGCCGTGCCTTCGGCCGGCTGCACGATGAGCTTGCCGTGGTAGCGCAGCGCTGCGATCTGGCTGCGGTTGAGCCCTGCGCCGAGCACGCAGGGCGGCTGTCCGACCACCTGCAGGATGCTCTGGACCTGCGGCGCATCGCTGCGGGCATAGTTGAGCATGGGCAGCCACAGCGTCAGCAGCAGCAGCCACCCCAGCGTGGCGCCGGCGGCAGGCAGCACCAGGCTCTTCCAGATCGCGGCGCGGTGGCGGCCGGTACGCCAGGCCACCAGCGCACACCAGGCCGCGGTGGCCGCAAGGGCCACGGCCAGCGTGAAGGCCGAAAATTCCGGTACAAAGCCCGGCGCGAGCTTGGCCACGTTGGCCGCAGGCTGGGCCGGCACGCCGGTTTGCGTGGAAGTCCAGACCACCCAGATGGCAATGGCCGAGGCAGAGAAGAACAGCAGGGTGAACCAGTCGATCAGCGCCGCCACGCTGCGGCGCAGCGTGGGCAGCGCAAACGCCGCCAGGGTCGCCATGGCAGGCAGACCGAGCAGCAGCGCGCGGTCCGATGGCTGCGTAGTGAACGCCGCGGCCACGGCCACCAGGGCGAACCACAGCGGCAGCAGGAGGTGGCGGTGGAGCTGGCGGCTGGCAATCTGTTTGCGCCAGCGCCACAGCGTCCACAGCGCCAGTGGCCAGGCGGGCCAGCAAAACCACAGCAGCAAGCGCGCAAAACTGGCCCACTCGCTGGGGTCGTCATAGGCGCTGTCGATGCGCCAGCGCCACAGCTGCAGCGACCACGCCAGGACGGCCGCTGCCAGTGCCGCTGCCAGCAAAACCAGGCCCATGGCGCGCAGTTGCCGCTGGGGCTGGCCGCTGCTGGCGGGCGAGCACAGGCACAGCGCCGCGCCGCCCAGCGCATACAGCAGCGCCAGCGCCGGCGCGCCGCTGAGCACCAGGCCCGCCAGGCCCGCTACCAGCGCCAGCAGCGGGGCGGCGGTGCGGTACGGCGCAGCCGCGAGCGCAAAGAACACCAGCGCCGTGCAGCACAGCTGGGTCAGGTAGGACGTGGCTTCGTGCGAGGGCTGCGCCAGACCCAGGCAGGCCAGCAGCGCCAGCAGGCCGCCGTCGGCCATGGCGCGTGCGTAGTCCCGGGGCTGGGCTTCGCCGCCAAACGCGAAGGCCACGGGCTGCGCTCCCGGGCTGCGCGCCAGGCAGTACACGCCGTACCAGGTCGCCACCAGCGTCAGCGCGAGCAAGGCGGCAAACGGCAGGCGCGCCGCCAGTTCTGGCGAAATGCCTGACGGGGCGAGCTGCATGGCCCAGGCGCCCATCCAGTAGGGCAGCAGGCCGTCGGTGTCGGGGGGCATGCCGCCCAGCAGCGGTGCCCACCAGCTGCTGCGCTCCTGCGCCAGCTCCAGCATGTAGCCCGTGGCGGCCATGTCGGCACCACGCCAGGGATCGCGCCCCACGAAGCCGGGAACGATGTAGGCCAGGCACAGCAGCAGCAGTGCCCAGCGCGGCAGCCGGCGCACGGCGCTTTGGGGGACGATGGCAGGGGTAGGCAGGTTCACGCGCTCAAAGGGGCAAATGGAGGTCCGGTCGAGAATAAACGCAAACAAAAAGGCAGCGCGGTTGCCCGGGCTGCCTTTTTGGCGGGAGAAGCGGGGTTTACTTCGCCGCGGTCTTGCCGAAGCGGTTGCGGAAGCGTTCCACGCGGCCACCCATGTTGTCCACCGACTTTTGCGTGCCGGTGTAGAAGGGGTGCGATTCGCTGGTGGTATCCAGCTTGAACAGCGGCAGTTCGCGACCGTCTTCCATCTTGATCATTTCCTTGCTGTTCACGCAAGAACGGGTCACGAACTTGAAGCCGTTGGACATGTCCTGGAAGCAAACTTCGCGGTAGTTGGGGTGAATGCCTTCTTTCATGATCAATCCTTATGGGTCAAGTGCGGTAGCCGTGCACAACCCGGTGCAACCCTTGCGCCGGTGAGCATTGTGCGTACTTTCCGCAGAAAAAGCCCTCGATTATTGCACACCTGAGCAAGGCTCAGCCACCGCGGCGCATCATGTCGAAGAACTCCACATTGCTCTTGGTGGATTTCATGTTCTTGATCATCAGTTCCATCGACTCGATCTCGTCCATGTTGTACATGAACTGGCGCAGGATGCGGGTCTTCTGCAGGATCTCGGGCGCCAGCAGCAACTCTTCGCGGCGCGTGCCGCTCTTGTTGAGCTCGATGGCGGGGAATACGCGCTTTTCGTACAGGCGGCGGTTCAGGTGGATCTCGCAGTTGCCGGTGCCCTTGAACTCTTCAAAGATCACCTCGTCCATGCGGCTGCCGGTGTCGACCAGCGCCGTGGCGATGATGGTCAGCGAACCGCCTTCCTCGACCTTGCGCGCGGCGCCGAAGAAGCGCTTGGGGCGCTGCAGCGCTGCAGCATCGACACCGCCCGAGAGCACCTTGCCCGACGAGGGCACCACGTTGTTGTAGGCACGGGCCAGGCGGGTGATCGAGTCCAGCAGGATCACCACGTCCTTCTTGAGTTCGACCAGGCGCTTGGCGCGCTCGATCACCATCTCGGCCACGTGCACGTGGCGCGCGGCGGGCTCGTCGAATGTGGAGGCGATGATCTCGCCCTTGACCGTGCGCTGCATTTCGGTCACTTCTTCAGGGCGCTCGTCCACCAGCAGCACCATCAGGTGCACGTCGGGGTTGTTGGCCGTGATGGCGTGGGCGATGTGTTGCATCATCACCGTCTTTCCGCTCTTGGGCGGGGCGACGATCAGGGCACGCTGGCCGCGGCCGATGGGCGCAATGATGTCGATGATGCGGCCGGTGATGTTCTCTTCGCTCTTGACTTCGCGCTCCAGGCGCATCTGCTCCTTGGGGAACAGCGGCGTCAGGTTTTCGAACATCACCTTGTGCTTGTTCTGCTCGGGCGGGCCGTCGTTGACCTTGTCGAGCTTGGTCAGGGCGAAGTAGCGCTCGCCGTCCTTGGGCGTGCGCACTTCGCCTTCGATCATGTCGCCCGTGTGCAGATTGAATCGGCGCACCTGGCTGGGCGAGATGTAGATGTCGTCGGTGCTGGCGGTGTAGCTGGTGTCGGGGCTGCGCAAGAATCCAAAGCCGTCGGGCAGGATTTCGAGCACGCCGTCGGCAAAGATCTGCTCCCCCGCCTTGGCGCGCTTCTTGATGATGGCAAACATCAATTCCTGCTTGCGCATGCGGCCGCCGTTTTCGATTTCAAGCTCTTCGGCCTGCTTGAGGACTTCAGACACGTGCAGTGCCTTGAGTTCGTTGAGGTGCATGGGGTGACTCCTTGGCGGAGCTGGTGTGAATCAGGGGGGAAGGCGAGGTGCTGGAGTGGCTGCTGTTTGCAGCCCCGGCATGCCTGGGATCTCGAAAGGGCTGCCAATGCGTGCGAGCCCGTGATCAGCGCAGATTATGACAGGAAAAGTGGTGGGCCTGGGTTGTCGCTGGGACGATGCACCGTAAATGCTGGGGAGTGCGGGAGGGATGGGGCTGGGCATCCACTGCACCGGCAGGGGCGCAGCGGACAGCAAGGACGCGGTATCAGGCCAATTGCTGGTCGATGAAGGCCGTCAGTTGCGCCTTGCTCATGGCGCCGACCTTGGTCGCTGCGAGCTGGCCGTCCTTGAACAGCATCAGCGTGGGAATGCCGCGAATGCCGAACTTGGCGGGGATTTCGCGGTTCTCGTCGACGTTCATCTTGGCGATCGTGAGCTTGCCCTGGTAGGCGCCCGCGACTTCGTCGAGGATCGGCGCGATCATCTTGCACGGGCCGCACCATTCGGCCCAGTAATCCACCAGCACGGGGGTGGCGGCTTGCAGCACGTCGGCTTCAAAGCTGGTGTCAGAAAGGTGTTTGATCAGTTCGCTTGCCATGGCGCTTTCCTTAGATGGGGGGCGGTCGGGATAAAGTGCGGTCATTGTGACAGAAACCAGCGTCTGCACCGCAGTGGCCCTAGGGCTGAGCGCTATGAGCGTGATAGCAAAAAATGCCCGTGGCGCAGGCGCACATCCAACCATGAACACCCTAATTTCCTCCGAATCCGCCCCCTTCACCTGCGAGGCGGCCGTCATCGGCGCCGGGCCCGCCGGGCTGATGGCCGCAGAGACCCTGGCGCAAGCCGGCCTGGCGGTGCACCTGTTTGATGCCATGCCCACCGTGGGGCGCAAATTTCTGCTGGCGGGCAAGGGCGGCCTGAACCTCACGCACGCAGAACCCCAGGACGCCTTTGCCACGCGCTATGGCGAGCGGCAGGCCTGGATTGCACCGTTGCTGGAGCATTTCGGCGCGCCGCAGGTGCGCGCCTGGGCCCACGGGCTGGGCATCGACACCTTCGTCGGGACCTCGGGCCGCGTCTTCCCTGCCGACCTGAAGGCAGCCCCCCTGCTGCGGGCCTGGCTGCAGCGCCTGCGCGGCCTGGGCGTGCGCTTTCACATGCGCCACCGCTGGACGGGATGGGACGACAGCGGCGCACTGCAATTCACGGCGCCCGCCGGCAGCGTGCGGGTGACCGCACGCACCACGGTGCTGGCGCTCGGGGGCGCGAGCTGGGCACGCCTGGGCTCGGACGGCGCCTGGGCGCCCTGGCTGGCGGCGCGTGCCATTGCGGTGTCCGCCTTGCGGCCGGCCAACTGCGGCTTTGACGTGTTCGGGCAGGGCCTGGAACCCGCGGGCGAGACCCGCCGCGCGTTTCTCAAGGAGCTCGTGGGCCAGGGCATGGCCCCGGCCGTCGGATGGACGCCGCACTTCACCGAGCGCTTTGCGGGGCAGCCCTTCAAGTCGGTGGCCCTTGCGTTCACGGACAGCGCGGGGCGCCATTTCAGCCGGCGCGGCGAATTCGTGGCCACTGCTACGGGCGTGGAAGGCAGCCTCATCTATGCCGTGTCGGCGCTGCTGCGCGATGAAATAGAGGCCCACGGCAGCGCCACCTTCGCGCTGGACCTGCTGCCCGACCACTCGCCCGAGCGCGTGTTGGCCGAGGTGCGCCATCCGCGCGGCACCCGCTCGCTGTCCAGCCATCTCAAGAGCCGCCTGGGGCTCGACGGCATCAAGATGGCGATCCTCTACGAGCAGCTGGGCAAGGAGGGGGTGGCCGATGCAGCGCGCCTGGCCGCCGCCATCAAGGCGCTGCCGGTCACCGTGGTGGCCGCCCGCCCGCTCGACGAAGCCATCAGCACGGCCGGCGGTGTGGCCTTCGAGGCGCTCGATGAACAGCTCATGCTGGACGCGCTGCCCGGCGTGTTCTGCGCCGGAGAAATGATCGACTGGGAGGCACCCACAGGCGGCTACCTGCTCACCGCCTGCATGGCCACAGGGTGGAAGGCCGGGCAGGGCGCGGCGCACTGGCTGCAGGCACAGCGCGGCGCAGGGGACGCCTGACGCGGCGGCAGGACCGGGCCGCTTGAAAGCGGTGGGCGTGTTCAGGCAGCGCGCCAAGAGCGAAATGCAAGGCGTGCCGCGGGCCGTGGCTGGGCTGCCGGGCAAGCGCATGTGCCCGGCTTGGGAGTGCCCTGCTGAAAAGGCCCTGCGCACGTCCTAAGATGCATCTCGGGACGAAAGTTTTTTGCTTTCCGGACCGCTTCGACAAGGACTGCGCATGTTGCCTTCTTTCCCGATTCGCGCACAGCTGCCAGCCGCATGGCGCGCGCTGCGTGCCCTGGCGGCCTGCTGCCTGCTGGGCGTGAGCGCCTGCAGCAGCCTGCCCAGGGTCGTGCCAGACCTGGCCCGGCCCGCCAATACTGTGCTGCTTGAGGGCGTGCAGGGCCCGCTGTCGGCCGCGCAAAGCAAGGCCGTGCTCGATCGCCTGCGCAGCCGCAGCCCGAACACCGACATCTTCGAACGCCACCTGGCGCTCGAAGAGGCCATCGTCGGCAGCCCGCTCACCACCGGCAACCGCGTGCAGCTGCTGCGCGATGGACCCGCGACCTACACCGCGATGCTCGCCGCCATCGAGGGCGCGCGCGACCACATCCACATGGAGACCTACATCTTCGACGACGACGAGGTTGGCCAGCGGTTTGCCAGCGCGCTGGTGGCCAAGCAGCGCGAGGGTGTGCAGGTCAATCTGATCCGCGACAGCGTCGGCACCATACGCACGCCCACGGACTTCTTTGCGCAAATGGCCGACGCTGGCGTGCGCGTGCTCGAATTCAACCCGATCAATCCGCTGATGGCGCGCAAGCAGTGGGAGTTGAACCAGCGCGACCACCGCAAACTGCTGGTCGTGGACGGCCGGACCGCGTTCCTCGGCGGCATCAATATCAGCGGCGTGTATTCGAGCGGTTCGTTCAAGGGGCTCAGGCCTGCGCGCCCCAATGGCCAGCTCGCCTGGCGCGACACCGATCTGCAGCTGGAGGGGCCGGTCGTGGCCGAGCTGCAAAAGCTGTTCCTGGCGACCTGGGTGCAGCAGGGCGGTGATCCGCTTGAGGTGCGGCAGTGGTTTCCGGAGCCCCAGCGTGTCGGGCACGACGTCGTGCGCGCCATTGGCAGCTCGCCCGAGGAGCCTTTCAGCCTGATCTACGCCACGCTGCTGTCGGCCATTGACAGTGCCGAAACCAGCATACAGATCACCAATGCCTATTTCGCACCCGACCCGCAGCTGCTCGCGGCGCTTGAAGGGGCGGCGCGGCGCGGCGTCGAGGTGACACTGATCCTGCCGAGCCAGACCGACTCGTGGCTGGTGTTCCATGCCGGGCGCAACTACTACGGCCAACTGCTGCGCGCGGGCGTGAAAATCTACGAGCGGCGCGGGCGCGTGCTGCATTCCAAGACCGCGCTGGTCGATGGTGTGTGGGCCACGGTGGGTTCGACCAACCTCGACTGGCGCAGCTTCCTGCACAACCACGAGCTCAATGCTGTGGTGCTGGGCACGGAGTTCGGCCAGCAGGTGGACGCGATGTTCCGCAAGGACCTGGCGGCGTCGGACGCGGTGACGCTGGAGCAGTGGGAGCGCCGGCCGCTGCACCTGCGCTTCCAGGAGGGCTTTGCGCGGCTGTGGGAATACTGGCTCTGAAATATGAGCGAAAAGTGCTTCAAACGCTGGACTGGCAAGCGCTGGCAGCTATCAAAAATGAAAACCCCTGGGCTGTGGCAGCGCCAGGGGTTTTTGCCGGGCCGCCCGGCCGGGGCCGGGTGCGACGGGAAGGCTCAGGCGCCGCGCGTCACGGGGACGCCCGCGTCGCTGCCGTAGGCGCCGTACTTGCCCAGCTCCCACTTGGCGATGGCGTTGCGGTGCACTTCGTCGGGGCCGTCGGCAAAGCGCAGCGTGCGCGCGCCCGCGTAGGCGTAGGCCAGCGGGAAGTCGTCGCACATGCCGCCCCCGCCATGCACCTGCATGGCCCAGTCGATCACTTGACACGCCATGCTCGGCGCCACCACCTTGATCATGGCGATCTCGGTGCGCGCGACCTTGTTGCCGGCGGTGTCCATCAGCCAGGCGGCCTTGAGCGTGAGCAGGCGGGCCATGTCGATCTTGCAGCGCGCTTCGGCGATGCGCTCCTGCGTCACCGTCTGCTGGGCCACGGTCTTGCCAAACGCGGTGCGGCTGCTGGCGCGCTTGCACATCAGTTCGAGCGCGCGCTCGGCCAGGCCGATCAGGCGCATGCAGTGGTGGATGCGCCCGGGGCCCAGGCGCCCTTGGGCGATCTCGAAGCCGCGGCCCTCGCCCAGCAGGATGTTGCTGACCGGCACGCGCACGTTCTCGAAAGTCATCTCGACGTGGCCGTGCGGCGCGTCGTCGTAGCCGAACACGTTGAGCGGGCGGATGATGGTGATGCCCTGGGTGTCGGCGGGCACCAGCACCATGCTTTGCTGCGAGTGGCGCGCGGCCTCGGGGTCGGTCTTGCCCATGGTGACGAACACCGCGCAGCGCGGGTCGGCGGCGCCCGAGATCCACCACTTGCGGCCGTTGATGACGTACTCGTCGCCCTGGCGTTCGATGCGCGTTTCGATATTGGTGGCGTCGCTCGACGCCACGTCGGGCTCGGTCATGGCGAAGGCCGAGCGGATCTTGCCTTCGAGCAGGGGCTTGAGCCAGCGCGCCTTGTTGGCTTCGTCGCCATAGCGCGCGATGGTCTCCATGTTGCCGGTGTCGGGTGCCGAGCAGTTGAACACCTCGCTGGCCCACGGCACGCGGCCCATGATTTCGGCCAGCGGCGCGTATTCCTGGTTGGTCAGGCCCGCGCCCTCGTAGCCCGAGGCGGCGGCGCTGTCGACCGGCAGGAACAGGTTCCACAGGCCGGCGGCCTGGGCCTTGGGCTTGAGGTTTTCGATGGTGGACAGCGCGCTCCAGCGCTTTCCCGCCGCCGTGTTGGCGGCCAGTTCGGCGGTGTACTGGGCTTCGGCAGGGTAGATGTGCGCGTCCATGAACTGGAGCAGCCGGGCCTGCAGCTCCTTGGTTTTGGGTGAATAGTCAAAGTCCATGGGGTCCTCCGTGAAAAAAATGGGTGGCCTGCGGCTCAGCCGCGCCGCGCAAAGGCCCAGGCCAGCTCGGCCATGGGCCGCGCGCCTTCGCCCGAGGCCTTGGCCTGCGCGCTCGACGCCGTACCCGCCTCCACGCGCTTGGCGATGCCCTGCAGGATGGCGGCGATGCGGAACATGTTGTAGGCCATGTAGAAGTTCCAGTCGGCGCGCAGCTCCCGCGGCGTGGCCAGGCCCGTGCGCTCGCAGTAGCGCGCGATGTAGTCGTCCTCGCTCGGAATGCCCAGCGACGCCAGGTCCAGCCCGCCGATGCCGCGGAACATGCCGGTCGGGATGTTCCAGGCCATGCAGTGGTAGCTGAAGTCGGCCAGCGGGTGGCCCAGCGTGGACAGCTCCCAGTCGAGCACGGCGATCACGCGCGGCTCGGTTGCGTGGAACATGAGGTTGTCGAGGCGGTAGTCGCCGTGCACGATGGACACCTTGCTTTCATCGCGCGCGCTCGCCGGCATGTGCGCGGGCAGCCATTCCATCAGCCGGTCCATCTCGGGGATGGGCTGGGTGACCGAGGCGAGGTATTGCTTGCTCCAGCGCCCGATCTGGCGATCGAAGTAGTTGCCCGGCTTGCCGTAGCCGGCCAGGCCGCGCTCGGCAAACGGCACGGTGTGCAGCGCGGCGATGACGCGGTTCATCTCGTCGTAGATGGCGCCGCGCTCGGCCGGCGCCATGCCCGGCAGGGCCTGGTCCCAGAGCACGCGGCCCTGCATGAACTCCATGATGTAGAAGGCGCGCCCGATCACGGTCTCGTCCTCGCACAGCACATGCATCTGCGGCACGGGCACGCCGGTGCCGTGCAGGCCGCGCATCACGGCAAATTCGCGCTCGACCGCGTGCGCCGAGGGCAGCAGCTTGGCCACCGGGCCGGGCTTGGAGCGCATCACATAGCTCTTGCCCGGCGTGTTGAGCTTGTAGGTCGGGTTGGACTGCCCGCCCTTGAACATCTCGACCTCCAGCGGGCCGGCAAAGCCTTCGAGGTGCTGCGCGAGCCAGGCGCTCAGGGCGGCGGTGTCAAACGCGTGCGATCCCGAGACCGCCCGGGTGCCGATGAAGTGGTCGAAATTGCCCATGGGGATTCAGTGCTCCATTTCAGTGATGCGCATCAGGGCGCTGCGGTCGCGCACCACCAGGCCGCCCGGCTCGATGCGGATGGTGTCCTCGCGCTCCATGGCCTTGAGTTCCTGGTTAACGCGCTGGCGCGAGGCGCCCAGCAACTGCGCCAGCTCTTCCTGCGCCAGCTGCAGGCCGATGCGCACCTCGTCGCCGTGCGCCAGGCTGGGAATGCCGTAGCTGCGCACCAGGTGCAGCAGCTGCTTGGCCAGGCGCGCGCGCAGCGGCAGCGTGTTGAGGTCTTCGACCAGGCCGTAGAGCTGGCGGATGCGCCGCGCATGCAGGCGCAAGAGTGCGTCGTAGAGCTCGACATGCGTGTCGAGGATCTTCTTGAAGTCGGCCTTGGCAACGCACAGCGTGGTCGTGTCGCCGTGCGCATAGGCATCGTGCGTGCGCCGGTCGCCGTCGAAGATCGAGACGTCGCCAAACCAGATGCCCGGCTCGACATAGGTCAGCGTGATCTGCTTGCCCGAGATCGAGGTCGAACTCACGCGCACCGCGCCCTTGGCGCAGGCCACCCACTCCTCGGGCGGGTCGCCGCGTGCAGCGATGAGGCTGCCATCCTTGTGGCGTTTGACGTAGGCGCATCGCAGTATGTCGTGGCGTAGGGAGGGGGAGAGGGAAGAAAACCAGCGACCGGAGTTGATCGCTTCACGTTCATCGATGGTAAGAATCGGGTCGTCCATGGGCTGTCTTGTGGGTGACTGGGGAGGGCTTCATTGTCACGCGGGGGACCGGCGCGGCGTGGCGCGGCCTGTCGCCAGCGTGCCTGGCGCGCCCTGCCGGCCCGCCGCGCCGCGTGGGCGGTGCCGGCCAGGTTTTCCGGAGTTTGAATGAATAGGCCTCTGGCGCTTATGGTGTAAGCGCGAGGAGCTATTTATTCAGTAGCGCGCAGCGCGCTTTTCGAGGAACGCGGCGATGCCTTCGCCGGCATGCGGGTGGTAGAGATTGCGCAGAAAGTGCGCGCGCTCGGCCGCCAGCTGCTCGGCCAGGGTCTGCTGCGGCGCCTCGGCCAGCAGCTCCTTGGCGCTGGCCAGCGCGTTGGGCGCGCGGGCGTTGAGTTCGTGCGCCAGGGCCAGGGCTGCGGCCAGGGCCTGGCCGGGCGCGGCCAGGCGGTTGACCACGCCGAGCGCGTGCAGCCGCTCGGCCGCGATGCCGTCGCCGCACAGCAGCAGCTCGGCCGCGAGCTGGCGCGGCAGCGCCTGCGCCAGGCTCCAGCTCGCGCCGCCGTCGGGCGACAGGCCCACGCGGCTGTAGGCCGTCGAAAACACCGCGTCGCGCCCGGCCACGATCAGGTCGCAGGCCAGCGCGAGCGAGAAGGCCGCTCCCGCCGCCGCGCCCTCGACCGCTGCAATCACGGGCTTGGGGTAGGTGCGCAGGGTTTCGATCCAGTGGTTCAGCCCGTCGAGGCTTTGCGCCGGCACCTCGGCGCCCAGCGCGCGGTGGGCCTGCAGGCGGTGCAGGTCGTCGCCCGCGCTGAACATGCCGCCTGCGCCGGTGATGACCACGCAGCGCACGTCGGCGCTGCGCTCGCAGCCGTTGAGCGCCTCGACGCCGGCGGCGTACAGGGCCGGGTCGAGCGCGTTGCGCAGGCCCGGGTTGCTCAGGGTCAGGACGAGGGTCTGGCCCTCGCTGGTGCTGTGGAGTTCTGCGGGCATGGGCGGGGTGGGCGGTGGGGTGGGCGCGGTGCTTCGGCGCGCATCACTCTTCTTCGTGCAGCAGGCTCAGGCCGATGGCGCCGCGCCGGCGCAGCCAGGGGCTGGGGCGGTAGCGCGGGTCGCCGTAGACGGTCTGCAGGTTGAACAGCACTTCGAGGATGTTGGTCGGCCCCCAACGGTTGCCCATCGCCAGCGGCCCCATCGGGTAGCCCAGGCCCAGCGTGACGGCGGTTTCGAGGTCCTTGGGGCTGCAGATGCCTTGCTGGCAGATGTCGCTGGCGATGTTGACGATAGTCGCCACCACGCGCTGCGTGACGAAGCCGCCGCTGTCGCGAATGACGCTCACGGCCTTGCCGTCGCGCGCGAACAGCGCGTGCGCGGCGTTGCGGATGTCCACGCGCGTGGCCGGGTTCGTGGCCAGCACGCGCCGGCGCGTGCTGGCGTCGTCGATCAGCATGTCGATGCCGATGGTGCGCGCCGGGTCGAGCCGTTCGACCACGGCCACGGTGGTCACGTCAAACCCGAGCGGCGCCACCAGGGTCAGTGCCGTGGGCGAGGGCGAGGTGCCGGTCTCGATGGGCGCGCCCAGGTCCTTGAGCAGATGGTAGAGCTCGGCACGGCGCGCCGCGCGCGGCGACACCCAGATGGGCGGGATCTCTGCCACGACCGGGGTGGCCGGCTCCGCGGGCAGCTGCGCCACGCCATCGGCGTAGCGGTAAAACCCGGCGCCGGTCTTCTTGCCCAGCATGCCGCCGGCCAGCCGCTGGGCGGTGATGGGGCTGGGGCGAAAGCGCGGCTCGTCGTAGTACTGGCGGTAGATCGACTCCATGACCGGGTGCGACACGTCGAGCGCGGTCAGGTCCATCAGTTCGAACGGGCCGAGCTTGAAGCCGGCCTGGTCGCGCAGGATGCGGTCGATGGTGGCGAAGTCCGCCACGCCTTCGCTGACGATGCGCAGCGCCTCGGTGCCAAAGCCGCGGCCCGCGTGGTTGACGATGAAGCCCGGCGTGTCCTGCGCCTGCACGGGCGTGTGGCCCATTTGCTGCGCAAAGCGCGCCAATGCGGTGCAGACGGCCGGGTCGGTCTGCAGGCCAGCCACCACTTCGACCACCTTCATCAGGGGCACGGGGTTGAAGAAGTGAAAGCCCGCTAGGCGCTCGGGGCGCTTCAGGCCGGCGCCGATGGCGGTGACCGACAGCGAAGAGGTGTTGGTGGCGAGCACGGCGCCGGGGGCCAGCACGCCCTCCAGCGCGGCAAACAGGGCCTGCTTGGCGTCCAGCCGCTCGACGATGGCCTCGACCACCAGCGTGCACGGCGCCAAGTCGGCCATGCCGCCGGCGATGTGCAGCCGCTGGCCCAGCTCGGCCACCTGGGCGGCCTCCATCCGCCCTTTGTCTGCAAGCCGCTGCCACTGGGCCTGGATGCTGCTGCGCGCGGCCTCGGCGGCGCCGGGAGACACGTCGTGCAACCAGACCTGGCTGCCCGCCTGGGCTGCGATCTGGGCGATGCCGCGTCCCATGGCCCCAGAGCCAACGACGCCTACGGTGGAAAATTCGATAGTCATGGCGGCATTATCTCTGTGGCCCGCGCCAATCGACGTATGCAAGAATGCTGACGAAATATCAGAAATAAATGTGAAATTCAGTAACGCATTAATCGGGATTGGTTGGGGTCTGGCGGCAGGTCATGCGTCTGCGCTGTCGCTGGGCCCTGCCCAGGGCCGGGTGGTGCTGGGCCAGCCGATCGATCTCGTCTTCGAAGTCCGCACCGATCCCGGTGTCGGCCTCGATGCGGCCTGTTTCGCCGCCGATGCCCTGCAGGGCGAAACCCAAATCGACAGCGCGCGCCTGCGCCTGGCATTCCAGCCCGTTGTGGCTGGACAGGCGCCCACGGTGCGCGTGCGCTCATCGGTCGTGGTCAATGAACCGGTATTGACGGTGCGCCTGACCGCCGGCTGCTCGGGCGCCATCGCGCGCACCTACCACTTCTTTGCCGAGCTGCCGGCCAGCGTGGCTGCCGGCACGGCGCCGGTCGCCATTCCCT